>JBGTCM010000236.1:0-24742 GCA_041748795.1 Pyrinomonadaceae bacterium | reverse complement strand
GCGTTACGGGTTACAAACTCTTTCACAACCATCTGACAGTCGATCTGGTCGGTTCGGTTTTTGAATTTGGAACGCCGCCTTTTATCCAGTTGAGAGAAAAGATTTGGTTGGACGTGTTTTCCGAAGCAGCGAGCAACGAGGTCAAGGGGATTATTTTTACGTTTGCGTTTGAGCCGACGGTGCGCGAAGGATTTGTCGAAAGGGTGAGCACCGCCGTTGAATCCAGGGGTGGCGAAGTTTTTTTCGTGAAGTTGACCTGTTCGCCGGAAGAACTGGAGAACCGAATCACGAGCGAATCTCGCTCACGCTTTGGCAAGCTGACTTCGCTCGAACAGTTTCGCGAACTGAATGACGCCGGTGCATTTATCGATCCGGGGGTGACGCCTGATCGACTCGTATTGGATACGACACGTCTTAGTCCGGGTGAAGCCGCGTCGAAGATTGCGAGCGAGCTGAATCTAGACCCTCGTTTAGATGGCGCACTTGTGCGCCCCGTACCCTAAATATCGACCCAGCGGACAAGTCCGCATTATAAACGAAAGGGACGCGGACAAGTCCGCGCTCTAAACGATAGGGACGCGGACAAGTCTGCGTTTCTAAACGGGAGTGATCGTAACTACCCCGGGCGCGCGCGCCCTCCCGCTAGAAGGTGAACCTCAGCGCCAACTGTACTTGTCTGGGATCGCCCACACCCTGCCGTAGGAACCCATCAAAGTTAAACAAACCGGGCGTTATGAGCGGGTTCACATTGTTCTCTGTATTGAACGTATTGAACATTTCCACGATCGGGATGAGCGCGTAACGTTCACTAAATCTGAATGGTCGCTGAAGCCGCCAATCAAATGAAAAGTACTCGTTGTTTTTTCGTAACGTGTTCCGATTTGGGCAGCGCGGAGCAGTCGGGCACCCTGGAGTTATAGGCTGCGCGGTACGTGCCTGCACGCGTGGGCTAAACTCCAAATCGGCGGGTAAATGAATCACAGCGATAAGGTTGAAGCGATGACGGACGTCCCTGTCCGATAGCGAGTAATCTAATTGAAGATTGTTGATGTCGAACGCTCGGTCAGTGAATGGATCGCGCTCGTTCGAATCGTCGTCTTGATCTTTAGCCAGCGTGTAATTCCATTCAAACTGGTAACCCTTGCTGAAACGCTTGCGCATACCTACGGTGAAGCCGCGATAAAGTGATTTCCCAACCGCGCTCGCGACCATAGTTTCGCCGAGGTAGTCATCAAAGAAACCCGTGCGGGCGTAGTCCAGGAAGCGCGTTAAATGGACTCCTTTCGCATGCGTGAAATCGAAATAAAGAGAGAGATTAGTTGCGAGCTCCTGTTCGAAGCCGAGGTTGACTGTGTAGATGCGTGGGTTGGCGTAATCGCGACTAAAGACGCGAACTCCCGAGAAACACGGGAATGGGTTGTTGAAAGGACCGGCCGCGCTGAAGTTGTTAATAGTTTGGCATGAACCCGCAGTTGGCGTGACCAGCCCAGGCCAGGTCGGCCCACCGCCGAACAGTCGGATCAAATCCGTGTTAAGGAAAATCGTTTGTTGCTGCACGCCGTTCGTCGTAATCGATCCCACCTGCGTAAGCATGTTCTGGCGCGCGTTATAGATGCCGGCGCTGCCTCGCAAAACAGACTTGCCTTTGCTCCCGATATCCCATGCGAACCCGAGTCGCGGCTGAAACATCTTCTTCTGGTTGTGCAACGTACCGTCGGATGGAAATCTTGGATCGTTCAAAAAGATCCCATACGCGGTTTCGGATGGCGGAACTACCGGATCGGGGAATATTTGGGCTTCCCAACGCAGGCCGTAGCTTAGGGTGAAGTTTGGACGAATCTGCCATTTATCCTGAGCGAAGAGTGCCAGGTCCTCATTTTTTATGTCGGAGAAACCGGCAGCGTCCGTCGCAGGACCATTTGGCCCGGCGCCCTGCAGAAAGAGCAGCAACGGACCACCGGTGGTCGTCGTACCTGCCGGGCAGGCTGTGGGGGCGGTTACGAACGCTCCATTCGAACAGGCGACAGTCCTGGGGCCGAAGCCGCCCGCTGCCGCAGGCGACGCGTAACGAAGGAATCCGGTAACACTATCGAAGATGTAGCGGCCTTCGAAGAACCCGCGGAAGACTTGCGAGTTTCGGCTGTGCATCCACTCGCCGCCGAATTTGATCGTATGGGCGCCTGACACCATTGAAAAGTTGTCTTTAATTTGCGTGCGCCAGAATGTCTCGTCAACATTCGGCCCAAGAAAGAACGGATGACCAAAACGGAATGTGGTTGCGAAGCCCATCGCTGTGTCGGCGGGAACGTTGGAGGTCACTGCCGCACGTGGACGTTCCTCACGAGCATACGTGAAGTGAGCTTCGTTAACTTTCGTCGCGGAGACAGTTGAAAAGAGATTGGCATTGAATACATTTATCTTTGAGGGACCTTCAATTCCGTTTGCCGAATTTCCATAAGTGTTCACGTCGAACGTTTGGTTTGTATTACGCGAATAGTCGAAATTGTGGGACAGCGTCAGCCGGTGATTTGGGTTGACGTCGAGGTCAAACTTGCCAAGCAGCGCATTGTTTCTAATGCGGTGACTTACAGGGTCACCTTCTTCCTGATTCCGGCTCGCCCGGAAGAACCCAATCAATGCCAGTCTTTGGCAATCCGGATTCGCATTGATTAGCGCTTCATTGGCCGCAATTGTGGGCGCTGTAATCGGGCACGGAGTTGATCCGATAGACGCGCTGAGATTGGCACGCGTCAATCTCTCCATAATGTTCTCGCTCGAGATGAAGAAGAAGGCCTTGTCTCTTTTGATTGGCCCACCAATCGTCCCGCCAAATTGCTCACGCCGAAAATCGGTTAGAGGCGTTCCGTCTGAAGCGTTTGCGGTCAATGCCTCCAGCCGCTGGAAGTGAAATAGAGTGCCGTGAAATTCATTCGTTCCTGACTTTGTAATGACATTAATTACGCCGCCTGCGGTCCTGCCGAATTCGGCAGTGGCGCCGGTGGCCACGACCTGGAACTCCTTCACGGCGTCCAGCGGAATATCGATAGCCGCGCGTTGACCGCCGGCCTGTTCACCAATGAAGCCATTGTTGTAGTCGCCGCCGTCGAGGCTGACATTGTTGAAGATGCCGCGCTGGCCCGCAAAATTAATTTCATCGCCATCCGGGCCTTGCACAATGCTGACACCGGGAGTCAGTGTCAGGAGATCTTCAAACTTACGTCCCAGAATCGGAGTGTTGTTTACGACCACCTCGTCCAGCGTAGAACTGGATTCTGTTTTAACCGTGTCGACCGTCGGCAGAGCGGTGATCGTCACGCGTTCTTCGACGCCGGAGACTTTCATGGACAGCGGAAGGTTCATCGCCTGGCCCACCGTCAGGTTGGCATTCTCTACCACCAGAGTCGCGAAGCCCGACTTCGTGACCGTTACGGTGTATTTACCGGATGGTAACAACATTGCAACGAAACGTCCGTCGTCATCGGTAGTCGCGGATCTGGAGTAGTTTGTATCGACGTTTCTGATTTCAATGCTAACGCCAGGAACATATGCTCCTTTTTCGTCGACCACGGTTCCCTGGATGGTGCCAGAAGTTATCTGTGTTTGCGACAGGACCACGACACTGCACGACAGGATGACGAACAGACAAATACCTAATCCCTTAGCCGAAGCGGTAAAGGAGTGACGCAACGCGTTGCTCATGGTTTTCTCCTGAGATATGAGATTCAGTTTTTCAATGCTGGCTTGATTGGAACGTTACCCAGTGTTCGTGAACTGCTTAAACCGTCACTGACAGAAAAACAAGAATTAAAATAACCACGTGTGCAGAAGTCTTGTAGAACTACTGGCGAGGTGGCCCATGTTAGATGGAAGTTGCTAAGAGTGTCAACGCTTTCTTCCCATCGAGAAACTCACGATTCGCCGCTAGGAAACGTGACGAGATTCTTGATGTGAACGTTCTCTAAATTCGGAAAACTGTCCTGGTCAGTCCTCTCCGAGATAATTTCGCAAAGTTTTCCGTAGAGATTCACCGCAAGCGAGGTATCAGCAAATGCTTTGGAAAGGCCAGCGGCAGAGCAGCAACATTGAAGACCGGCGCGGTATGGGGCGCGGGGGGATGGCGATCGGTGGGGGGCTCGGCGGAATAGTTTTAGTCGTCCTCGCTTTGTTGTTTGGCGTCGATCCACGCCAACTGATGGAGCAAGTTCCCACCGAGGGACCCGGCACTCAGACTTCTCGACCAACTAATCCGCAGGAAGAGGAGCTCAAACAGTTCGTCGGGGTTGTGCTCGCAGGCACAGAGGATGTCTGGAACGACATTTTTCGTCAGATGGGGCGGCAATATCGCGAACCGACATTGCGATTGTTTACCGACGAGGATCGTTCGGCCTGCGGAGTTGCCGGTTCGGCGGTTGGACCCTTTTATTGTCCTGGTGATGAGAAGGTCTATATCGACCTTTCATTTTTTAGGGAACTGGAAAGACGTCTGGGCGCGCCCGGAGATTTTGCCCAGGCTTACGTGATCGCTCACGAGGTGGGACATCATGTTCAGCATCTGCTCGGTACGATGGACCGTGTAGACTCGGCGCGTGGTCGACTGAGCGCGGAGCAAAACAACCAGCTCTCTGTTCGCCTCGAGTTGCAGGCAGATTTCCTGGCTGGGGTTTGGGCCCACTATGCGCAGAAAAAAGGTTTAGTGGAGCCGGGAGACGTCGAGGAAGCGCTGGGTGCTGCAAGCGCGGTGGGCGATGATCGGCTGCAGCGTCAAACGCAAGGTTACGTGGTTCCTGATTCATTTACGCACGGTACTTCGGAACAACGCATCCGTTGGTTTAGAAAAGGACTTGAAACGGGCGACATCCGGCAAGGCGACACGTTTGCTGCGCGCAGTCCGTAGACCTTAGTCAAACTTTGTAGGTAGTGGCGACGGCCCTCCTTACTCGCTTATCAATCACTACTGGTCCGATGAAAAATCCAACAGTAAGCTTGATTAGACTGGTGTTCGGGTGGGTTAGGATCGATTAACTCAGGTGGTTGCGGCGGCAAATAGTGGGGCGACCGCGAACGCATCCCGGACCAGCTCGTTGAATCTCTCCGGATTCTCCTGCTCAGGCATCATTCGGCAGTAATCAAAGATTACCAAACGCGCCCGCGGATTTACTTCCAGCAGAGACGCCCCGTGTTGAATGGGTGTGGTCAAATCCTGTTTACCCCAAACCAAAACTGTCGGCTGAGTGAGACGAGAAAACGGTGAGCGTGTGTCCGTATTAAGGTAGCCGGAAAGATAGGCGGCGATTGCGTGCTGCGCACCTGGTTGATGGCTGGTGGCGTACAGATTGGTTACCACTCGGTCCGTAACACGACGATGATCGTAAAACAAATTGTCGCGTGCGTAGTCCCTGATGCTACGCTCGCTGGCCATCACGTTATAAAACGACGTTCCCAGCACGGGCGATTGCAGTAATCCATAAAATGCCGCGCCTGCCATGCCGGGTCGACGGTTTGTGTCCGAGCCGTTTGGTCCATTGAGCACCATTGCATTCACCAACTCGGGATGTTCATCGGCGACGCGAATGGAATAAGCGGCGCCCAGTGAGCTGGCGACGATATTACATGGATAGCCCGCGACTTCGCGGATGAAATCGCTGATAAGATCCACGTAGAGATCTGCGGAATAGGAAGCGGTCGCCGGTTTATCGGAAAGACCAAAGCCCAAAAGATCCAGAGCGTAAACGGGGAAGTCGTTTGCCAGATCGTCGAAGTTCTTCCTCCACATAAAACTCGAAGCGCCGGCGCCGATTCCGTGGATGAAAATGAGCGGTATGCCCGAGTTGTGCACACCGGATCTCTTATAAAACACTCGGCCATATTTCCAATGAAAGAAATGCGCTTCGCCTCCGAGAGCGCTGTCGTCCGGCTCGCTGGCGCCACGTTGAATTGCAGCGTTAAGGGCAGCCAGCGCGGCCATGCCCGCGCCGCCTGCGAGCATTCCCTTCCAGAGGTTTCCTAGTTTTCCCATGTTCTATTACCGTTTGAAGGGGCCATCTCGAGTGTGAAAGTGGACCGTCGCATGCTCTCAGGTAAGGAAGGAGGGCTTGCCCCCGCTCTTCCGTTGAGGACCAGACTTCATAAGTTCAACGTGCTCCAGGTTTTTGATGGCTCTACTTGCGCGACAAAGAAGCGGGGGCAAGCCCGCCTTCCTTACCTGAGAGCATGCAGCGATCTGCAGTGATCTCACCAGAAATTACCCGTAGGCAGCTAAATGAACGCGAAATCAAACTGTTCCTGATGAATTGTGGTATCGCTGTTGATGTCCACAGGTCCCAGGTATTCTTCAATTTCGTTCAGCACGTCTCGCTCCGGCCCGCGCAGCACCTTCGCTACTTCGGGATGAATGCGCAGCGTCGCCTGCTGGTTCTTCCGGCCACCATTCATGGCCTTGCCCAGGGTTCGCGCTTCCTCGAGAAGCTCATAAGCCACCGTTTGCGGCGACTTGATAAGTCCGGCACCCTGGCAATATTGGCACGGCGCACACAGCGTCCGTTCCAATGATTGCTTCACGCGTTTGCGAGTCATGATGACCAGGCCAAAGTCGTTAAATGAAAGCACTTTGGTCGGTGACTTGTCGCCTCGTAAGGCATCCTGTAACGCGGTCATGACCTTTTGCCGGTTGCGACGTTCTTCCATATCGATCAAATCCAACACGATGATGCCGCCCAGATCTCGCAACCGAATCTGCCGGACGATTTCATCAACAGCTTCCATGTTCGTTCTGGTGATCGTGTCTTCGAGCCGTCCGCTACCGCGTCCCACAAATTTTCCAGTGTTAACGTCAATTGCGACGAGCGCCTCGGTTTGATTGATTACGAGGTAGCCGCCCGACTTTAGCCAGACCCGCGGCTTAATCGCTTTATCGATCTCCACCTGCACGCCGTAGGTTTCCAGGATTGGTTGGTCGCGAGTGTAGAGTTTGACTCGTTTTACCATCCGGGGATGAATTCGATTCACAAACTCAACGATGTTCTGATATTCCTCTTCAGAGTCGACCCGGATAGCCGCGAAATCATCTGACAGCTGATCACGAAGAATACGCTGCACAAGGTCCAGGTCTTTGTGGACCATAGTTGCGGGTTTTGTTTTCTCGGCAGCGGCACGAATGTCCAGCCAGGTGCGGACGAGATAACGGACGTCTTCGCGTAAGTCTGCTTCGCTAATTCCCACGCCCGCCGTACGCACGATGAAACCGCCCGATGGGATATCTTCGCTGCCGCGGATTAGAGTTATGAGTTTCCGCAAACGCTGACGTTCGCTATCGGATTCGATCTTTCTGGAGACGCCAACATGTTCGACCGTTGGCATGTAAACCAGAAAACGGCCGGGCAGGGCGATGTGCGATGTAATGCGAGCGCCCTTCTTGGCGATAGGTTCCTTGGCAATCTGGACCAATATCTCCTGGCCCTCCCGTAGCAGGTCGGTAATGGTGGGTTGGTGACGATCCCGCCGCGAAAATCCTCTCTGTCCCGGGCCGCGTCCGCCGCGACCTCTTTCTCTTGAAGGCTGTGCGGGCGCAGCGCTAGGTGCGGCAGCAACCGGGGCCGACTTTTCGATAGCCACTGGTTCCTGTTCTACTTCTGGTGTCGATGCGGATGTCGATATCGATATCGATGCATCTTCCGGCATTTCATCTTCGCCGTTTCCATTTACAGCAGTCGGCGTGTCCGATGACTCAGAAGCGTTCGATTTGGTAGGCCGCCGCCGTCTTCTTCCGCCGCGTCGAGTAGCAAATTCAGCGCGCGTGCCTTTCTCGTCCAACGTCGCTTCAGCGTCTGGGTATTCTCCGGTTGCATCCGTGCCAGACTCGTTAGCCGCAGCGTCGTCGGCAACTTGTTTGGCAGACTTCTTAGTCGAGCGTTTGCTCGTCGCCTTTTTCTTACCGCTGACGCTATTCAGGAGCTTACCCAGTCGCGACTTTTTCGAACTTGTACGGCCGCGCGCCGGCTTCTCCGCTTCTTCCTGAAGAGGTTCGGCAGCGACGCCGGATGCAGCTTCAGTCTCAGCCTGCGCGTCGTCCTCATCGCTGACCCTTTGGAAACCACCACTGCGAAGAGGTGTCTCATCGACGTTATCTACGAAGCCTTCAATGTGGGCCGCAACGGGCTTGCGTGTTCGCGGCGGGGCGCCTTGATGCATCTCCGCGGCTTCGCTGTCGTCGATTCGCTGAAACGCTCCATCACGATAGTCGACACTGGACATCACGGACCCTACCTCTGCGGTGCGGAAGTCTTCGTCAAGATTGAACTCGCCGGCATGAATTTGATCGAACAGGCGTTCCTGTAGACGCGCGTCCTTGAACATCTCCCCATTAACAGCTGCCGATTCATCTTCATCGACAATTCTATGAACCGACGGATCCGCAGCTACAAACGGCGTGTCGATATCCTCGGGCATAATTCGCGTATCTCTTGACTCCGGCGCCTCGCTGCGTTCATCGGTTCCGTCCATTGCACGTCCACGGCGGCGGCCGCGTTTGCTGCGCCGTCTACCGGCTTCCGCTTGGTCCACCGCAGGCTCCGCCTCCGCGCCTATTTCCTGTTCCATTTCGCGTAGCGGCTCGACGCGCTCCTGGGTCGCTTCAATGTGATGCTCGCGTTCGACGCGTCCCATCTCAATCTGCTCGGTCGCGGCGCGCTGCGCTTCGACTACGTCGCCCTTCTTCGATTTATCAATCACGATGCGCTCAAACTCTTCTTCTTCATCGAAAAAGTCCGACACATACAGGAAGGCGTCACGCTCGAGCCCGATATCGACAAAAGCCGACTGCATACCTGGTAGCACGCGCATCACGCGTCCTTTGTAGATATTGCCGACGATGCCCTGATTACCTTCGCCGCGCTCGATATAGAACTCGGTCACTTTTTCGTTCTCGATGATCGCGATTTTCTTTTCGCGTCCGTTGACGCTGACGATTAATTCTTTTGCCATTTTTTACTCGTGTCTCCTAAAACGTCTGCGCAGTTGTTCGATCTGTAACCTGGAAAAATTTCCAAGGTTGTCGAGAGGGGTTTGATCGCAACCGCGAAAGACGTTGCTGAAAAATTGTACGGTTCGTTCGCGTGCTTAAGCGCTGAAAGGCGCAAGGTCATGTGACTCGCAGTGAGTTCCGCAAACGGCCCGAATGTGGCGGCCTCGACGGTTGCACTCTGGAATGTTTTTGGGGATGGCCGGCCGTTACCCGGTGATAGCGGGAAAGAACTTGCCGTTTGGCCGGTTGAGAAGTGTTTAGTCGCGTTCGAACTATTCTCGAGTCTGGACCTCCAGGGCCCAGCGCGACGATCTCTGGAACTGTTCAAAAGAGCCCTAACTAGCCGCTTCGCGCATCCGGACACTTGTAAGCAGGGAGCGCCGTACTTAAACCCACTTCGTCCTGCTTCGCCTTAGGCGAAATACGGGCGGGTGTGCTCGCGACCTGCTGTTGCTGATCCGGTTGTCAACGGGATTCACATCCCGGCGCATTCGTTCCTGGCCACCTGGCCAATGTGCGGCTTACGATAATCAGTTGGTAATACGTCACAAATTGGACGACAAATTCGAGACTCGCTTATAGGGAGCACGACGCATTCATGCAGATTGCTTCGTGCTTCTCCGATGTTTCAAAGGCAACGTTTTCTCAGTAACCACCTGCGTAGCGGGCGGGCATTCATTCCCGAAACCAAAACTCCGTAGAGGCGAGCCAGTGGAGTATAAACCCTGGGAGCAGGAATTATGAAACGGAGGTGTCTTGGTATCAGGCGCCTAGTTTCGAGTTAAAGCTTTATTAGCTTGCGTCTTTAGCGACGAAGAGCAACCTAAAGGTTGAACTCTGAACTACGCGCCCATACGGATTGACCCTAATTTACAAAACGCCTTAATTGAACACTTATGGCAAAGCCAATCGCAATGAACGTGGCGATCAGCGACGCCAGGCCCGCGCTCATAAGTGGCAGAGGAACGCCGATGACCGGCAGGATGCCGAGTTCCATCCCGATGTTGATGAAAATTTGGCAAGTGAGGCCTCCCACAATTGCCATGATCACCAGCATCCCCATCCGATCGGGCGCGCGCTTTGCTCCGGCAATCAGCCGGAAAAGCAACAGTCCATACGCAAACAAGACGAGGATGCAGCCAACGAAACCGTTGTTACCGGCCAGAACGGCAAAAATAAAATCAGTATGGGGTTCCGGCAGAAACTTCAAACTACTTTGCGAGTGCGCGGAGGACGTGTCCGCTCCCAGCAACCCGCCCTCACCGACCGTCAATATCGATTGCCATGTGTTGTAGCCGAACCCGCGTCGGTCGGCCTTTTCCGGGTCGAGGATCACGTTGATCCGTTCCTGCTGATAATTCTTTACCAGGTTGGTTTTTACGCCAACCCAATAAGCCAAAGGAAGCAGAAGAATTCCTAAAACTACCGCGGCGATCACGTACCGGATTCGGATTGCCGACAGAAACAGAACGGTGATTAGGATCGGAAGATATGTAATCACCGAACCCACGTCATGCTCCATCAGAATAAGGACGATAGGCAGTGCTAGTATCAATCCTCCGATAGCGACTTCTTGGAGGCTCAGAGGCCCAGTGCGGTGCCTGCCAAAGTAGCGCGCAAGCATCATGGCGGTGGTCACCTTCACAAACTCAGACGGTTGGAATTGCCCAATACCCGGTACCCGGATCCAGGCTCGCTGCCCGTTGATTTTCAGACCGATGCCCGGGATCAAAACGATGATCAGTAATACAAGTCCGAAAATATAGAACGCGGGAGCGATGTTGATGAGCTTGCGATAATCTGTGAAAGCGACGGCGAGCATAGCCACTATCGCGATGCCCAACCCAATTAGTTGCTTGACCCAATAGCCTTCAGTTGGCTGGGCAAAGCGAATTTGGATAGTGCCAAAGGCAACGATCCCTATGGCCAAAAAAGCCAGAAGCCAATCGAAATCCCGAAAACTTCTTTGTTGAATCCGTGCCATGAAGATTAATTCTGAGCGATCTGTGTTTCCCGCTTCTTCGGAGCGTTGTTTTCCGGTTTCGGAGTTTTCGCAACGGGTAAAGCACCCGGGGGTTCTTCGTGTCGCGTCTTGCGATAGTAAACGTCGTAGACGCGACGCACGGCAGGAGCCGCGTGGTGACCGCCAAAGCCTGAGTTTTCAATTAACGCGACCAGCGCAATCTCAGGTTTATAAGCAGGAGCGTAGGAGACGAACCACGAGTGGTCCTTGTTCTTTCCTACGTCCTTTCCAAGACTTACTACTTGCGCCGTGCCTGTTTTCCCAGCGATGTCAAAACCTGCCATAAGAATGCCCTTTCCAGTCCCGCCACCGTTAACCACGTTCCACATCCCCTCGACCACGCGGTGATGGATGTCTTCGGGAATCGGAACCTTTTTGGGATTCGGCCGAGATGGATCGAGAGGCTGGTAGCCGCGGCTGGGGCGGTAGTCGGGAGCACCAGGCTCCCCCACCGGCTTAAACTCTTTTACGAAGTGAGGGGTGTACATCGCGCCGCCGACGGCAATGGCACTGATCGAACGAAGTAAAGCGATTGGTGTGATTATGTCGTAGACCTGGCCGAAGGATGCATACACAGTATCAATGTCATTCCACTCGGGACTTCGCGGCTGCAACCGTCTTTTGAATTCGCGTGACGGCGTCCAACTAACGACCTCATTGGGAATATCGATGCCGGTTCGCTTGTTTAAATCAAACTCGTCGACCATGGCCACAATTCCGTCGATTCCCATCTTCAATCCGAGCCTATAAAAGTAGCCGTCGCAGGAATGTGTAATCGCCGTTTTTACGTCAGGCGAGCCATGGTTCCCCATGCAGCGCGTAAATTTGTTGCCGACAGTAATGCCTCCTCCACAAAGAAGGTTTGAGTGATCGAGCGTGATCGCGCTTTGCTGCAAACCGCCAATCGCCATCGGAATTTTCCAGGTTGACCCCGGCGGATAGCGGCTCTGCACGGCGCGGTTGAGTAGCGGTGTTTCGGGATCGGCAAGCAGGGAAGCGTATTCGGCGCGCCCCTCTTTAGTGCTGATGCGACCTGAAAAGAGATTTGGATCAAAACTTGGCGCCGAAGCCAGGGCAAGAACTTCGCCGTTGTTGGGATTCATGACGACGATGACACCGCGTTTGGTGGACGAGGTCCGAAGTTGTTCTTCGGCGGCAATCTGAAGGTCGAGATCAATGCTCGTAATCAGATCCTGCCCGGGCTGCGGCGGCACAGTCTCAATCTCGTCCTGGATCCGACCGCGGCTATCAACCACAACTTTTCTATAACCGTCCCTCCCGCGCAGAAATTCATCGTAAGTTTGCTCGAGCCCGCTTTGCCCGATTACGTCTCCGGGCTTAAATCCCTTGTCCTTGTAAGACGCATGTTTCAGTTGTTCCGGTCCAATCTCGCTCACGTAGCCAAGCACGTGGGCCAGCATGCCGTCAGGCGGGTAACGCCGCTGCGGTTGTTGCTCCACTCTTAATTCCGGAAACTCAAGCTCGTGTGCTTCAACCCAGGCGATATCACCGTGAGTGACGTCCTGCTTGACCAAAATAGACTCGAATGCGGGTTGTGAACTTATCTGTGCGAAGCGATCGCTGAGCGTGTCGGCGTCAACGGTAAGAGCTTCTGACAGTGGCTTGACGAGCGAGAAAAGGTTGCGTCCTTTCAGGTCTTCGCGCGAAAGGATCACGTTGAAGGTGGGGCGCGAGTCGACCATGGGTCGCCCCTCGCGGTCGAATATTACGCCCCGCGGGGCAGTGATCGGCAACAGTCGGATGCGCTGATTCTGCGCGATTTCGGCGTAGTGATGGCCGCGGACAAGCTGAAGGTAATAAAGCCTTACTCCGAGAATTGCCAGGAGGAGCACAACGAAGATCTGTACGATCCATAGTCTGCCGCGAATATTTTGCGAGGAGTCTTCGAATTTCATTGTGCTGGAAGCGCGACGGACTACGGATGACCGACGACCGCCGAATTATCAATTGGCACCTCAGTGCGTTGTCATCGCCCCTTCGAGTAGTAACTGTAAACCAACCGCGCGTTATTGGTTAGAGTTTATTTTATCTTTCGACGATCGGCCATCGCTTCGTCACCGCCCGCGTCGCGCGCCCTTGCGACGTGATGCAAAACTGCGGCGCTGTCGAGCGTGTTCAGTGAAGAAAAGATCGAGCACGTAGATGGCTGCTGTTCCCAGGATGGTTGTACCTATCAGCCTGTAAGACATCGTCTGCACGAACGGGACGGTCGGTGGGTAGCCCAGCGACCGCTGCCAGAAAACATATATTGCCGAATCCAGCAGCGTGGCGGCCGCCAGTATCGGAATCTTCAAGAGCGTATTTTCAAGATTGACCCGCGTGGCGGCAAGGAAAATCAGGTATGCCGTTAGCGTCTTTGAGAACCCGCCGGCGCCGACCAAACCGCCGCTGGCGGCGTCCACAGCTAGTCCGGCGATCGTTGCCACGATCAACGCCTGCCAGGCATGACGTTGCAAAGCGATATAAACAACGACAATCAGGGGAAAATCAATATATGAAAGGGGAGACCAAACTGCCCTGAGCGACAACTGCAGAATTATGGCAACGGCGAGAACAGCCGCAATCTTAATCTGGGGCATAACCGATTTTAGATTGCCGATTGCCGATTGCCGATTTAAGACTGTTCCAAATGTACATTGCCGGAAGCGGGAGAGGCTTTAAATCAATTGGCAATCGGCAATTGGAAATCGGCAATAGCACGGTTCACTTCTTTACTTTGTCCACGTTTGGCAGGGTCTGTTCGGGGGCAGGCCGCTGTGGCGCGTGATACAGCAGAACCGCCACTTCCTCCAATCGATCCAGGTCGGCGCCCGGCTTGATCAGAATTTGATGGGCCTGAGTGGGTGAACCCCCCTTTACCTGGATAACTTCACCAACATTCAAGCCCGGGGGATAAATTCCATCCTGGCCGGTGGTTAAGATGTAGTCGCCGACTTCTACTTTTTGTAACCCGGAAACATAGTGCATCTCAATCAAATCGCTTTCACCGAGGCCCCTTACTGAACCGAGTGCACCAGACCCGCCGAGTTGGCCTACGATAGCGCCGGCAGCCGCTTTCTCGTCGGTAATCATCATCACCTGGGCCGTCCATGGGCTGACCGCAATCACGCGACCAACGATTCCGCCCGCAGTCACTACCGGCATATTCAGGCCTATACCAGATGAACTTCCTCGATCGACAGTAACGGTATTGAACCAGACGGATGAATCGCGCGCTATCACACTGGCAGCAATTTGATTGTAACCAGTCTGCTCCTTTAGATTCAGCAGCCCTTTGAGGCGCTCATTCTCCTCGACGGATGCACGCGCGTTTCGCAGCTCGGTTTCCGTCTGGGCCAGCTTTACTTTTAACTGCTCGTTTTCGACAGCGGCGCTGCGGAAGTTGATGATCTGTCGGATTAGATTTGCTCCAGCACCACTGGCCTTGGTAGTAACGTTTTGCGCGGGCGAAGCAGCCGCCTGCATCCACACTCTGAACATCCGCTGGTTGTTGGCTTCATCGCGAGCGTGAAAGGCCATGATCACGAGGTTGGCAATCAGCAGCGTCGCCAGCCATACCGGCGCGCGCTGTCGAATCTCTCTCTGTGTGCGAATAGCGGCCATTTGGTAAACCGTGAATGGTAAATGGTAAATCGCTAATAGTTAGTTCAAAAAGCCAGGCGAAGCACCATTTACGATTTACCATTCACCATTTACAGCTTTTACATCGTCATCGTATTTTCCCACTTCACTCGTTTGAGGAGATCGAAGTCGGAAAGCATTTTCCCCGTTCCCAGCACCACCGACGCCAGAGGGTCGTCAGCCAGTGAGACTGGCAGCCCGGTTTCAATTGATAGGCGCTTGTCCAGGTTTTTCAATAAGGCGCCTCCGCCGGTCAAGACAATACCGCGCTCGACGATGTCCGCCGAAAGCTCTGGTGGCGTGCGTTCGAGCGCAACGCGCACGGCATTGATGATCGTCGAGATTGAATCGGCGAGTGCCTCGCGGACCTCTTCGTCGGTCATTGTGATCGTCTTCGGAATTCCTTCAATCAGGTTTCGGCCACGCACTTCGTAAGATAACGGCTCATCGAGTGGATATGCTGAGCCCAATTCAATCTTGATCGCTTCCGCGGTCCTCTCGCCGATGAGAAGATTATATTTTCGCTTGATGTAAGAGATGATTGCTTCATCCATCTCATTTCCCGCAACGCGAACCGCGCGAGAGTAAACGATACCGCTCAAACTGATGACGGCAATGTCAGTTGTGCCACCGCCAATATCCACGACCATGTTGCCATGTGGTTCTGTAATGGGGAGTCCGGCGCCGATTGCCGCGGCCATTGCTTCTTCTACCAGGTAGACCTCTGACGCCTTGGCTCGATAGGCCGAATCTTCAACGGCCCTTCGTTCCACCTGCGTAATCTCGGAAGGTATGCCGATGACCACACGCGGACTGACCCAGGTCTTGCCATTGTGTGCCTTGCGAATAAAGTGCTGCAGCATCTTTTCAGTTACTTCGAAGTTTGCAATGACCCCGTCTTTCATAGGTCGAATGGCCACGATGTTGCCGGGAGTTCGACCTAACATGTCTTTCGCATCGCGGCCCACGGCCTCAACCTGATTTGTTACTTTATTAATCGCGACTATCGAAGGTTCCGAAACCACAATCCCTCGTCCCTTTGCGTAGACGAGAGTATTCGCTGTTCCCAGATCTATTGCCAGATCACTGGAAAACAGGCTGAAGATCGATTTAAAAGCCATTTAGTTTCTTCTTCCCGTGGATAAAAAATGAGAGCGTCGTTCAGGGTGGGCCACCAACAGGTCGCTAATGGTAAGAAAAAATCCGCAGATGAGGGGCTATTCGAACTCAAAACTTCCGAATCACCCGGCTGCGCTACCATTCACCAACGTCGTACAGCACTAGCTAAGCCTACCGCACTCACAAGATACACTGAACTAATCTCTTACGCTATTAGGAAAAAGCGTTTTCGTCGTCGCTTTCCAGAACATCAGCCGGAAGGGAGACCTCGGTTTGGACTTTCGGGTCTCGACCAAGCGCCGTGGAAAACCGAATACAGTTCTTATAGGCGGCCTTTGCTTCATACATTGCAGTATCGGCGCAGGCAATGAGCTGTTGCGGAGAGGAGGCGTGCTCAGGAAAAGCCGCCAGCCCAAAACTTGCCGTTAGCGAAAGTTTTAGGTTTCTGCCGCCATTGAAGTGATGCTGCGAGATCTTGGCGCGGATACGTTCCGCCACAGCCCCCGCTAACTCGATTCCTGTGTCTGGCAGGACGATCACAAATTCGTCACCCCCATAGCGAGCCACGGCATCGGTGTCGCGAATGGAGGATAGAATCACGGCAGCCATTTCCATCAAAACATGCGAGCCGGCAAGGTGACCGTGGGCATCGTTAACTTTTTTGAAGTTGTCGAGATCAAGAAACAGGGCCGCCACGCTGGAACCGTAACGACGCGCGCGCCGGATCTCGTTGAGGAGAAACTGTCGCAGGTAACGCGCATTGTGAAGCTTGGTCAGGTCATCCGTTTGAGAGAGTCGCTCAGCTTCGCTGATTCGCACCGCATTCGCCAACGCTGACGCGACCGGACGCGACAGTGAATCAAGAATAGCGACTTCCGATTTCTTGAACGAATGCTGCCCGCGAATTCCTTCCAACACGCCCAGGATTCTTTCGCCGCAAATCAGCGGCACCGCTACAACGTATTGAGACCCTTCTTTGCGCTTCATCGTTCCCACACCTGCCGCGGCGAGTCGGACTGCTTTTGATTCAGAACCCGCAGGTATTGCTTCCGCAGCAAGTAAGAGCCGGCGCCACTCGTCAGGATCATCCGGATCGTTTGTATCGGCTGAGGTCCTCACAGCAATGGCATCCAATACGGAAGAGTCAGCGTCTTTGGTTTCCGCGATCAAATAGATGGCCCAGCGATCCGCCGGAACCAGCGGCGCAAGACCCGCCAGTGCGGTGTGGGCAGCACTGTTTTGATCACCGATGAAATGCAGAGAAGAAACCAGGTCAAATGCTGCCCGCAAATTCTTCGCTTTCATGTTTGACGGAAGCGAAAAAGACTCGGGCGTAGTTCCCCGGTGAGCCATCTCCGGAAGCTTTAGCTCTCCAGTCGTGCCGTGTCCTTCGATTTGACGCAGGATAGCCGGCAGTTGCGCCGCCTTATCCGCAATCGACCGAAACCCCAAACGCTTTAACGTTGCACCATCGACACTTCGCAAACCTACTCCATGAAATCCAGCTGACTGCCGGCGACACGCGATCAATGGAGTTCCCGGCCAACTCCTGGTGGCGTGTTCGATCGCGCCGTGAAGCTCAACCATGTCGGCGCCGGGAACTACTTCATAAAGTACGGCCACCGGAGGTTCTTCCATTTCCTCATCCTGAACCTTCGGCCCACGCCGGCTCATAGACGCTTCCACTTCCGCGTCGCGCAACCCCTCAATCAGGGTCCTCACACCGGCCAGTCGAAGAGCTTCAATTAGCTCATAGGCTGGCGCTTCATGCGCGTCGGTCAGAAGTATTACGTGTTTCGACATGGTAAACCTGAACGGCGGTACACTTAGTCTCCAGAGCGATTCGGGCGGCCGGAAAGCGCCAGACGATACTGGCTACTGTTGCCGCGTGGATCTTCTGCGTCGATGTTGATTTCCTGTGTTCCCGGAGGAGCTGTGGTTTGGAGTTGGAACAACCCTTCAGACGGCACTAGTGTTTCGCGCTCAAACACGCGGATCGTTGTTCCGGGCTCCGCCCGGCCTCGAATCAGATATACGTTACCGCCCAACAACTCGGCGGTTAGATTTGAAACCGGGACCTTTGAGCCGGTCCCACGGGCCGCAATAATAAATTTCTTAGGCTCGCTCCAGTCGCTGGTCTGGCCCGTCGACGCAGTGGCGCGGACTCGCCAGAAGTAAACTCCGGGACGAAGATCGCTGGCGGTGAATTCGGTCGACGCTAGCTGGTCGCGCTCGATCACTTTCCCGTCGCCGACAAAGAAGGGCGAGGTTGCAACTTCAACTCGATAAAAAGAGGGGGATCCCGACTGTGGTCTGAGCCATTTCAAAGCGACGGTCGCCGAGCCATTGCCGCCCACAAAAACACGCTCGAGATCACGAGGTTGTGACGGCAGTGGCATCTCCAAAAGTTTTTGGGGTCGCGAGATAGTGCCGGAGGGATTTACCGATACATACTCGCCGCCGCGCAGGATTGTTTTTTCGCCACTCCGGTTTGAAGTTTCAACCGCACCTAGGTTCACGCGAATCTCTTCAGTCCCTTCAGGATTAACACCGAAGCTCGCGCCGGTCTGTTCGCCGATCTTGTTTTTGGTCTTCGGCGTCTCGACGACATTGTTCGTGCCTTCAGCCAGTTGCTCGGTGCGCACTGACATCTGGCCGCTGTCGACCACTACGTGCACGTTGCTTTTCTTTCCGTCGTCGGCGCTGGCGTTGTCACGAACGATGATTGTGCTGTTTGGACGGACGACCAGGGTGGAGCCGTCAGCCATGCTCACACGTGCTCGTCCGCTGGCCTGGGTTTGGACGGTGTCACCCGGGTAAAGTTCAGTGTCGGTACCGGGCACGATGGTCTCGCGTGTGGCGGCGCGAATCACGCGCACGTCGCCTTCAAATGAAATGAACCGCGCACCCGACGCCATCTTGATTCCGGTGCCGACATTCGCCAACGGATTGCCATACTTCCACACATAGAGCGCCGCGCCGCCAGCCGCGCCGGCAACCACGAATAAAGCGACGATGAGGTAGAGAATTCGCTTCTGAACTACCCACCAATCAAAGGCAAAGCGATTGGATTTTGTGGCCATTCTTGTTTGATGTATTTAGAACTGAAGGGCAACTAATAAAAGACAACAATTCACATGCGCCAGATCAATCCCGGGCGGGACCGTTTTGGTACCTCAGGTGTGAAGGAGGCAGCCGGTTCACCTTGTTTTCAACACTAACACAGTAACCACAGCCAAATGGAATCTAGCACAGGCGGAAGCGGTCATTCAAGCTTCCTATTTCCAGCGTCTGAGGGTCGTATTTTATTGCGGGACAGTAACTTCGAGCTATCGCTGGCCAATATTTTCATGCTCTTCTTCGCGGACTTCAGGCGCAGGATCCGTTTCACGGGCCTTTAACTCCTTATTCAATCCGTTTTCAGAGAGGCCATGAGTTTCGGCCGAAGCAACGCGGACTTCGTCATCATCCCCGAACGGCGCGTCAAAACCTTCGGGAAGGTCAACCTCAATGTCTATCTCGGCGTCTTTCGGCCAGAGCAGGGAAGCCGCCACGGAACTGAGCAACACGGTGGCGACGAAGATGAGCGATATCCAAATTGGAATGTGAATTCCGACGGCGACGATCAGCATTTTTGCGCCAATGAAAGTGAGTACGACGGCCAATCCAATCTTGAGATAATGAAACTTCTCCACCACGCCAGCCAGCAGGAAGTACATCGAGCGCAGGCCGAGAATGGCAAAAACGTTCGAGGTGTAAACGATGAACGTGTTTGTCGTTATCGCGAATATCGCGGGAATGGAGTCGACTGCGAAAACAAGATCGGTAAACTCTACGATCACTAAAACCAGGAGCAGCAAAGTTCCAGTTAACTTGCCATTCACTCTGGTGAAAAATTTTTGCTCATCGTAGTACCGAACAATGGGAACAAAACGTGTGACGACCTTAACGAACGGATTGTCCTCGGGTTGGAGATCCGTTTCCTCCTGAGTGAACATCTTGAGCCCGGTATATACGAGGAAGGCTCCGAAGATATAGATGATCCAGTGGAAACGGTTTATGAGCGCCGCGCCGATGAAGATCATCGTCAGGCGCATAATCAGCGCTCCCATTACGCCCCAAAAAAGAACGCGATGCTGAAACTTCGCCGGGACCTTGAAGTAAGAAAAGAGAAGAAGAAAGACAAAGAGGTTGTCGACCGACAGCGATAGTTCGATTAAGTAGCCGGTGACAAATTCCAAGCCACGTTGCGTGCCTTGAAACCAGAAGACAATAACGGCAAAGACCGAAGCCAGGCTAATCCAGACGGCGCTCCATATTGCGGCTTCTCTATACTTAACTGTGTGAGCTTTGCGGTTGAAAAGGCCGAGATCGATGCTCAGTACCAAAAGGATCAGAACTGAAAAACCAATCCACAGTACTGTTGAGCTGCCCATCGATTCCATTCGTCTAGTTAAAATAACATTCGAACAGCGCTGCAGCAATCGCGCACAAGTTTCATGGGTAATGCAGGGTTATTCTGCACGCAATGGGCCAGAACGTCGCTCAAAGAAACCAGCTTATGACTAACTAATCCGCAAAACAACAGTTTGCGTTACCCGGTTGCGCACATCTCTACGTCTCCCTTACAATTCGCGATTCGCTGGAAAGGTAAGAAAAATGCTCAAACAACTAGGGCGGCTCGAAAAGACGCGTAGCATCATTATCATTGGATTTGCGGTAATCATGGCCGTAAGTCTCATCTTCTTTTGGACCCCGGGTCGTGGGGGAAACGTTGCAGCCACTCAGAATAATGCGGTGGTTGCGAAGGTTGGACGCGAAGAAATCACGGTGGCGCAGCTGGCCCGCCTGAAGGAAAACTACGCGCAGATGTTTGGTGGCCGGATTCCGCCACAAATGGGCGGCGATACGCAATTACTGCAAGGTCTGATTCGCGCACGAGTCATCTCGCTGGAAGCTGATCGACTTGAGTTAGGTGCGAGCGACGGCGAAGTGGCCGATAAGATTCGCAACCAATTCAAGGACGCCTCGGGGCAGTTTATCGGGCTGGAGCGTTACAAGGAACGCGTCACCGCAGGTTTCGGCGATCTGGAAGAGTTTGAAAAGAGCATTCGCGTTGAGATCGCTCGGGAAAAACTAAGGGCATTCGTAACTTCCGCCGTCACCATTTCGGATGCAGAAGTGCAAGACGAGTACGAACGCAAAAACACGTTCTACGATCTTACCTACGCAGTGATTTCTGCCGAGAAACTTGCCGAAAAAGTCCAGCCGACCGATGAAGAATTAAAGAAGTACTTTGAGCAGCACAAAACTGAATATCGATATCTCGAGCCACAAAAGAAGGTCCGTTACGTTTACATCGATCAGGAGAAGGCAGGCCAAAAGCTTGCCATCACGGATAAGGATTTACGCGATGAGTTTGCCCAGATGTCACCGCAGGGCAAGCAAGCGGGAGTTAAAGTCCAGCAGATCTTGTTGAAAGTGGCGCGACAGGACTTAGACGCCCAGGTAGAGCAGAAGGCAAAAGATCTGTTGGCGAAACTGATGTCGGCCAGCAAGGAAAGCCAAGAACAAGTGTTTTCGGACCTCGCGCGAGGCAATTCGGAGGATCCAGCCACCGCGAAATCTGGTGGATATCTGCCGCGACCAGTAAAGAAAAACCCAAACAAAGTTGATGCCCTTTATGATCGTGCTGTCGATATGGAGGAAGGGCAGGTCTTCGACATACCCATCAAATATGGTGGCAACTGGTACATCCTGCGCCGTGGTCCAGCAGTCGAGAAAACCTTTGAAGAGGCGAAACCCGAATTGCTTGCTTCGATGCGCAATCGGAGAGGGTATACGGTCGCGGCGCAACTTGCCGAGCGAGCCAAGAACCGTTTGAAGGAAACCAAAGACCCGCAGAAAGTAGCTCAGGAGCTGGCAACCGAAGCAAACATGAGCCCTGCGGAAATGGTGAAGGAGACGCCTCTAGTCAAGCCAGGCGATGATGTTCCCGGGATTGGCAGCAGCCAACAATTCGAAGCTGTCATTGAACCTTTGAATAATCCGGGGGACGTGGGAGAGCAAACCGGCGTCAAGGGTGGTTTCGCAATTCCGATCCTGGTGGAAAAGAAAGAACCTCGCGTTCCGGAATTTGAAGAAGTGAAAGCTAAAGTAGCTGAAACGTTAAAACGCGAACTCGCTAAAGAACAACTCAACCAAAAGGCCAATGAAATCGCGTCGTCATTGAACAGCCCAGCAGATATCGCGACGGCGGCTGAGAAGGCGGGTCTGAAATCTGTCACCGAGGAGGGCTACCAGCCCGGCAGAGCACTTGGTGAAGCCGGGACCAGTCTGGCCCTCGACGAGGCCCTTCATGGTCTTAAGGCTGGTGAAGTGACAAAGGCGCCGGTGAAAGTAGGCGATAGCTGGGTTGTAGTTGGCGTTACTAAGCGAGAGAACGCTGACCTGGCGGCGTTTGCCGGCCAACGGAATCAGTTGATGTCAACGATGCTCGATGAGCGCAAGAATCAGGTCTTTGAAGACTACGTCGCTGCGGCGCACCAACGAATGAAGCAGGAAGGTAAGATCAAGATCTATCAGGATGTTCTTGCAGGCATTCGAGACGCTGAATCCGAGCTATCCGCACCAATGCCGCAAATACCTCTGCCCGCACAATAAGACGACCGGGGACCGAAGAGGGCCGACCGACATAGACGACCGGGTCGCTACTTGGTTTTTTCCGTCTCCGGTCGTCCCGTCTCCGGTCTACTCAATACCCCTTCATCAACGGAGTCACCTGCGATTGCGCCACAGCAGTTCTCAGTTGAAGCTCGTTTCCTTGCGTCGTGATTTTTAGATTGCTAAGTGCGGTCCGCGCCAGGGCGCTTTTGACCGGCGAGAGCCGGCCCATAAACAACCCTGCCAACTGCTTTAAACCTTCGACGGTGTCACCGAGGTTCTTCGCTGCATAAGCGTCGACGGTCCGAGCGGCTAGAGTCAATTCGAGGTCGGCGCTCGTCATTCCCAGTGAACCATAAATCTTACGTACCGCAGTCAGTTCCCGTGCGATTCCATTGTTAGTAATGCTGAGGTTCTCCAGCAATTGCGGAGAAACGTCTCCTCCAAAGCCAACAATCGCATCCGGATCACGGCTGGCCAACGCAATGAGTTCCGGGTTCGCGTATTTTCGAGTACGGGTGGCGTCGATCGCCCCTCGTACCGCCTCGAGATCACCAAGGGCCAGAGTCTGGCCGTCGAGCGCAGTTACCGCGAGATCTCGGATCTTGAAGTCCCATAAACCCGCAAGTTTGATTTGCTGGTCCAGGCTGAAAAGATAGACTGTTTTACCCTGATACTTTTGCTCGTGATATTTACCATTTGCCGCCAACCGTCCGGCGGCCACGATCGCCCCGGAGTTGAAAGCTCCTCTCGCAAGCGCCACGGTTCTTATCTTCGTTACACCTTCAGATGGATAGGTGTATTGCAGGCCGAGCGCAATCTGTTCGAATGAACGCGGGTCAAGTCCGGTGTCGGCTTTGAATTTAGCTAACTCGGCATTTACTTCGGCGACCCTGGCAGGATTCTCGGCCAGGAGTTTTGGTAACGCTTCGTCAAGCACTCGATTCACTTTAATCAGTGCCACCGCATCAGACGGCGGCAAAGCGGACAACAAACCTGGGGCCTGCTTTGGCGCCGCGGCGGTGCGATTTCGTTGAGCCAGACTCGAGCTCGCCATACAAAAAGTAAGTGCCAGCGCTAAAACAAACAATTTGAAAAAACTATTCTTCACGACTTGAAAACCTTTCTTGAATCGGCCCTCGGTGAGCCTGCGTAATCGATAATGTTATGGGAGATATAAATGGGGGCGACTATTCCGATGCTTCTGCTCACCTGGGAGGTTGGCCCTGCGCCGCTTCAGTCCCTCTCCACCAGCAGCGCCAGACCCATACCACCACTGACGCAAAGAGTTGAAAGCCCCAGACTTGCTTCGCGTTTCTTCATTTCATGCAGCAGTGTTGTTGTAATTCTGACCCCGGTGCAGCCAATGGGGTGACCGAGAGCGATCGCACCACCGTTTACATTCAACTTGTCCGCATCGAGATTTAGTTCGCGATCGCAAGCAATTACTTGCGCCGCAAAGGCTTCGTTCAGCTCGATCAAATCGACATCTTTCAGCATCATTTTTTGGCGAGCCAGTAGAGAGCGAACTGCGGGTACTGGCCCGATGCCCATTATCTCCGGAGCGACGCCTATGATTTCGTAGTCAACAATACGCGCTTCAGCTTGAGCGCCTGATTCTTTTAGGGCCTCTTCGCTCATCACAACTAATGCCGCAGCGCCATCCGTGATCCCGGAGGAGTTTCCTGCCGTCACTGACCCGTCGTTTGAAAAGACTGGTCGTAGTTTCGCGAGTTGCTCTTTTGTCGTCAGGCCGCGACTGTGCTCGTCACGTGCGAACGTCACGGCTTCACCTTTCCGTCCCGGAATTTCCAATGGAAGAATCTCCGCATCGAAACGCCCTGACTCGATCGCCGAGTGGGCGCGCTGCTGCGATCTGAGCGCGTAATCGTCCTGCTCTCCACGAGAAATCTGATACTGGCGCGCCAGGTTTTCCGCCGTCTCACCCATCACGAGACCTGACAAAGGGTCGTTGAAACCATCTCGATACATGCCGTCGACAAGCTCTGTATGGCCCATGCGCATTCCCCATCGCGCGCCCTCGGCGAAATAGGGCACCCGCGACATGCTTTCCGATCCCCCGGCGAGAACTACGTCTGCTTTGCCAAGCATTATTTGCTGCGCCGCTAAGATGATTGCCTGTAAACCCGATCCGCACGCTTGATTGACAGTAAATGCCGGGACACTCTCCGGCACTCCCGCCCGATAAGTTATTTGGCGAGCCACGTTAGGACCCCCACCAGCCTGCCGCGCGCAACCCCAGATCGATTGCTGAA
>JBGTCM010000235.1:0-2970 GCA_041748795.1 Pyrinomonadaceae bacterium | reverse complement strand
GTGGGGGTTCCCAGTCCACTTAACTTTGCATGAATCGTGATGAGCTCCGCGCCGCCGTCCACCTGCACACGTTCAAGACGAAAGACATCTGATGCCGTGGCCGGGGCAGCAGTCGGCGGATTCTGGGCGTGTGCCGGACGTTTGAGAAAAAGGGGTGCGGGAATTAAGGAGACGACGAAAAGAAAAACCAGCACCAAACTTCTACGTCGCTGGGCTCTTACGGGGCAGAGGGGGTGTCCCTTAGGAGTTTTCAAAACCGTTGGTTTTCCTTCTGATGGCTCAATCTTACTGCGTCGTTGTTAACTCTATTATAGCCAATTAATGGCGTTATATCGGGAACACCGGAATATCGGCAATCATCGTGCCCTGGATTAATCGAGGGAGGATGATACACGATCAACACAAAACCTCAGAACGTGACTTTTTGTACTGATACAGTTTGATTCAGGTAATCAATTACAGAACCCAGCGCGGTAGCGCGGAATCCTTCGCGTACTCAACTTAACGAGAACTGAGCCTTTGTAATGCTTGCCGCTTCCAGCATCCCGCGCTGGGTTCTGTAATTGGATAGCGAAACTGCCGTCTTTTGGCCCAACTAATCTAACTCCCAAAGAGGTATACGATGCGTGGAGCGTGAGCGGGCGTTGTAACGAGTTCGAGCCCGCGGTAGCGGGCGATAGCATAAAGCCTGGGGTGGAGCGTAGTGGAACCCCAGGTTAATGGTCCAAATATCATTCCAGCCCGCGGAGCGGGCGACAGTTACCATAATTTCGGTGCTGTCGCCCGCTCCGCGGGCTGTGGTCCGTATCCGCGGCAGTTCCTGGGGTTCCGCTACGCTCCACCCCAGGCTTTATGCTGTCGCCCGCTATCGCGGGCTGGTTTGCACGATTTTCTCGAGAAGACGAACAAGGCGTGCTATTTCTGAGGGGCCGGCGTGCCTTCTACTTCTTTCTGATCCTTGACCAGTGGGAATTTCCAACCCGTTCGTTCGAGCAGAGCTATTCCGTACTGAATCGGGACCGCGAAGTTTGAGGCCTGATTACCAGCCAGGACCGCGAAGTTAACACCAATCACGCGCCCTGTTGGTCCAAACACCGGTGCGCCTGAGCCGCCTTCCGCAGTGCGCGCATCGTAAGCGATTCGCCGCACGTCAAGATCGGTTATGTTGCCCTGGGTCGTGAGAGGCTGTATGCGTCGCTTCTCGGCGAGATATCCGAGAAGCGTGTCCAACGACCCGCCGTATCTTTGCTGGATGCCACGCGACTCAGCATCATCAAACAAAGCCATCAAACGATCCGGCCCTAAAGGGTAGCCCATCATCACTACCGTCTTGCCGACCGCAACCGCATCTTTGTCGGTTTCAAGTGGAAGTGTTGGGATGTCTGTTGGTATGTCCTTCGTGTCCAGAAGGCAAGCGGCGAGGTCGTCACGGGTAGCGGCTGCCTTAAACTTCAAAGGGATCGGTTGCTGGTGGTCAGGGAAGTATGCATTCAACTTCTTGAGCCGTGGTTGACCTTTGACACTGCTGCTTAAGCTCTGCGCTCGATCGTCTGCCAGCCATGGTTGGGCAATGTGACGGTTGGTGATGACAAACCCATCGCCGACATAGAAGCCCGTTCCCACAAACTCATATTCAGCCACAGCCGCTTTACCTTCCGGAGTCAGTGCGGTGGGTTCATCACTTGACTGGACTGTGGCGCCGCTTTCAGTCGTTTGTGCCTCGGAATAACGGAGCGGCCTGCCGGTACCCGCTTCCACAAAATAGTACGAGCCGGCTATCAAGCAGACACCGCTTCCGTAGTCGTTCCGAAGTTTTACAGCGAGCGATAGGCTGTCTCGAATTTCTTTGTTTGAGCGTGTGTTATCCGCGAGCGTCTGATTCATTCGCGCGGCCTGTTCCTGCGCGTGCGCTAGTTGTGCTCGTTGATCGTCGATCAAGCGGCGAGTGCGCTGCATTTCTCTAAACGACGCAAACCCGAGGTAAAGAATTCCGCCAACCAGCACTACTGCAATAGCCAAAGCGATTAGCTTTGTGCTGAGTTTTATTTCTCTGACTAACTCGCGTGTGAACTCGCGCAGGAAGACCTTGGCATCATCGCGCCGGGCCGTGGCGGCCGACTCAATCGCGGCTTGCTCGATAAAGGGCGCCACCTGCGATTCGCGAACCGCGGGGGTGATTACCGCCGGCAGTGAACGAATCGGAAAAAACTGAAGGGCCAGCGGCGAGTCTCCAACAGAAACTTCATCGCCATCCTTGATTTCGGTATTGGGTTCGAGTGGATGACCGTTATGAGTTAGACCTATTGATTCATCGAAGTTTGCGACTCGATAGAAACCATTGGTGCGCGTTAGTTCGAGGAGGGCCTTATCATCAGGCGCACCCTTCGGTAGAGAAGACAGACGCAAGTGGACGTCGCAGTCGTCGCAACTGCCGATGCGAATATGCTTCTCGGTCAAGACTTCAGTGTGTTTGTCCTGGCCCGAGGAGATGTGAATGACGAGGCCGGTTGCCATAGCGGTTAGTTTCGAAACCTGTCCATTACATTAATTTGGGCGACCGATTAAAACCGCTCAACTCCAACGCGGTCTCTAGAGCGGTCGCCCTTCTGCGCGTCATTCTACAATGTATTCATCGCCAGCAAAAGTTGAGATGTTGGAAAGCGTTGTTCAGGTCTTTTCCATTCCGTTTGGAGAGCGGACTTGTCCGCTTGTGGGGGCACAAGTGCCCAATCTAAACGGCGGAGGATTGATGGGCACCACGTCGCCGCCCCTCACCAACGCCGTGTGTTAACATGCCTGACAAAGGTACGTTTTGATGGCTGAGAACCCTCTCATTAAGAACCTGGAAGCCTTGGCAATTCTGGCTCCAGTGGCTACTGCGCCAATCCGTCATCACGTCTTCGTTTGCACAGGAAAATCCTGTTCAGCCGTCGACAGTGCTGAAGTGAAGGTTGCGTTTGAGCGGGAGCT
>JBGTCM010000234.1:0-5113 GCA_041748795.1 Pyrinomonadaceae bacterium | reverse complement strand
GCTCTTCCGATCTGTGGGTTAAAATGACTGGTTCGCTACTCCCCGAAATTCGCGTCTGTGGCGCTCAGTCGTAAGCCCCATGTCAATTGATCACATTACAGTCCGCGGTGCCCGCCAGCACAATCTCAAGAACATAAACGTCGAAATACCGCGCGAACGCTTCACAGTGATCACGGGTCTTTCCGGTTCGGGAAAATCTTCCCTGGCCTTTGACACCATCTACGCCGAAGGCCAGCGCCGGTACGTTGAATCCCTGTCCGCTTACGCTCGCCAGTTTCTGGATCAACTTGAGAAGCCGGACGTCGATTCCATCGATGGACTATCGCCGGCAATCTCCATCGAGCAAAAAACAGTTTCCCGCAGTCCGCGTTCTACGGTGGGCACGGTCACCGAGATCTACGACTACATGCGCCTTCTTTTCTCCTCGATCGGCGTGCCCCACTGTCATGTTTGCGGCGCCGCCATCACGCGACAGAGCGTCGATCAAATCGTTCAGAATGTGCTGCGCCTGCCTGAGGGTGAACGGGTGATGGTGCTGGCGCCGATCGTGCGTGGTCGCAAAGGCGAATTCAAAAGCGAGCTCGAGAAGCTCGCGAAGGACGGTTTCCTGCGTGCGAGAGTTGACGGCGAACTGCTGGCCCTCGATGAGGAAATTCGACTCGACAAACGCCGCAATCACACCATCGAGGCCGTAGTCGATCGACTGTTGATTAAACCTGGAATCAACGAGCGCCTCACCGAGTCAGTTCGCACCGCTCTCAAACTGACCAACGGCGCCGTCCTCGTCTCCATCGTTGACGGCGAAGAGAAGCTCTATTCGGAGAAGATGGCGTGTGTGATTTGCGGAATCAATGTGCCGCCACTTGAGCCGCGTTCTTTTTCTTTCAACTCGGCGTACGGCGCATGCAAACGGTGCCATGGCCTCGGCACGGTTCTCGAAGTAGACCCTGCCAAACTCGTTCCCGATGCCAGCATTGCAGCGGAGCAGCTGGAATTCATGGGCGCGGCCGACAAACAGGGTTCGGCGTATTTACGAAGTGCGCTTTTCGCTGTTATCAAACACTTCAAGGCCAACCCAAAACTTCCCTTCGGCGAGCAACCGAGGGAAGTGACGGACGCTTTCTTTAACGGCGTCAGCGGACAACTGTCGTTTCGTCAGGGGCTCTATTCCTATGAAAGTCCCTGGTCAGGCGCGCTGCTGTGGTTGCGCGATCGGCTGCATGAAGCACCGAGCGAGAAGGTCACGAACGCTTTTGAGGATCTCGTTTCCCCGACGCGCTGTCCGGATTGCAAGGGCAGGCGCCTCAGATCCGACTCGCTCTCGGTCCGTCTGGGTGGGAAAGGGATCGCAGATTACACCGCACTCCCTATTGACAACACAGTGGCGGCGTTTGATGCCATCAAGCTCAATGCACGCGAAGAACTGATCGCGGGGCAGATTTTGCGAGAGATCAAGGATCGCCTCCGCTTTTTGGAACGAGTCGGGCTGGGTTATCTCACACTGGATCGCTCATCCGCCTCGCTGTCTGGCGGCGAGGGGCAACGCATTCGGCTCGCGACGCAAATCGGTTCGCAGCTTCGCGGCGTCCTTTATGTACTCGATGAACCGTCGATTGGTTTGCACCCACGCGACAACCAGAAACTGCTCGATACCTTGACGGCATTGCGGGACCTCGGGAACACCGTGCTCGTCGTGGAACATGACGAAGAAACTATCCGGCGCGCTGATTATGTGGTCGACCTTGGACCGGGGGCCGGTGCCCATGGCGGTGAAGTTGTGGCGGTTGGAACCGCCGCCGACGTTGCCGGCAACCCGAAATCTGTCACCGGCCAATACATGAGCGGCCGCCGTAGGATTGAAGTTCCCGTGGAAAGACGTCTGGCAAATGGCAAGTATCTGACGGTCCATGGCGCCCACGCTAACAATCTTAAGGACATCGACGTCTCGTTTCCGCTGGGATTGCTAACAGTAATCACCGGAGTGTCGGGTTCGGGCAAGTCGACGCTGATCGGCGACATTCTTTACCCGGCCCTGGCCCGGCACCTTTACGGTTCACTCGCCGAGCCTGGCGCATGTGGCGCGATCGATGGTCTGGATAATGTCGACAAGGTAATCGAGATCGACCAGTCTCCTATTGGGCGCACACCGCGTTCAAACCCGGCGACTTACACCGGACTTTTCACTCCGATCCGCGAGCTCTATGCAATGCTGCCCGAGTCACGCGAACGCGGTTACAAGCCGGGCCGCTTCTCGTTCAATGTTAAGGGTGGCCGTTGCGAAGGTTGCGAGGGCGACGGAATGAAGCGCATTGAAATGAACTTTCTGCCTGACGTGTATGTTCTCTGCGATGTCTGCCGCGGCGCTCGTTACAATCGGGAAACCCTCGCCGTCCGCTATAAAGGAAAGTCGATTGCTGAGTTGCTCGACACCACGGTGGAAGAAGCGTTACCGCTCCTCGAGAACATTCCCCAAATCCAGCAGAAACTTCAGACGCTTCTCGATGTGGGACTGGGATATCTCAAACTTGGACAGTCCGCCACCACACTTTCGGGCGGCGAAGCCCAACGCATCAAACTGGCGAAGGAACTTTCGAAACGCGCGACCGGACGAACCCTTTACCTGCTCGACGAACCGACCACTGGCTTGCATTTTGCCGACGTCCACAAGCTCCTGGATGTGCTGCAGCGACTCGTTTCCATGGGTAATACAATCATCGTCATCGAACACAATCTGGATGTCATAAAATCGGCCGACCACATTATCGACCTTGGACCAGAGGGCGGCGAACAAGGAGGACGCGTAGTGGTGGCAGGCACACCGGAAGATGTGGCCCGCTCCCGCCGTTCCCACACCGGGCAGGTTCTTCGCCCGCTACTCAATGGAAAGCTGGCGAAGAACGGTAACGGCAACTCTCGCCGCGAAGACAAGAAGATCGCGTGATATTCTCTTAACGAACTGTTCAAAGCTCTTGCTACAATCTCTTAAGCATGCAAAAGATCGCCAGAGTATTTCGATCCCACGCAGAAGCCGAGAAGTCGGAGCGCGAATTCTACAGGTCTTTGACTCCTGCTCAACGCCTGGACATTTTGCTGACACTGATTGCCCGAGGCAACATAACTAAATCAGATGAAACTGGATCAGGACTTAAGAGAGTTTATCGAGTTACTAAACGCTCATAACGTGCGTTACCTGGTTGTCGGAGCCTATGCCCTGGCTTTTCACGGGCGTCCCCGCTATACCGGCGACATTGATTTCTTCGTTCAGCCTTCAGCCCAGAATGCTGAATTGGTTGCGAAGATTATCGAAGAATTTGGGTTTGCCAGTCTCGGAATCGTCGCGGCCGATCTAAGTATCGATGACCAGGTTATTCAGCTCGGGGTCGAGCCAAATCGTATAGACTTGATGACATCGATTTCAGATGTCAGCTTTGATGAAGCATGGAATACCCGCGAGTATGGCGAGATTGATGGTTTGAAGATGCCCTTTATTTCCAAGGAATTGTTGAAACGCAATAAAACTGCAGTGGGTCGGAAACAGGATCTTGCGGATCTCGATCATCTGTGAATCGACATTGAGGAGCAGCGCGTTGCCATCAGCATATGACGATCTGAGACCGCTGGGATTAGACAGCGTTTCGACTTACCCGCTTAGCTCTCGTCCTAGCAAAGTTTCTCTCAACGACTTTGCGCGACCAATCCAAACAGAGACTTCGCTTAGGGAATTTCTGGCCAGCCTGCCAAATATTCTCGGTGTACAAAGTCTAAGAGAAATTGCTGTCCGGATGCGAAGGGCACGGGAACTGGGAAAACCAATCATATGGGGCGTTGGCGGCCATGTGATCAAAACCGGCGTCGCGCCTATCATCATTGACCTGATGAAACGCGGCTTTGTCACAGCCATCGCTGCCAACGGCTCGGTGCTGGTCCACGATTCAGAGATCGCGATGGTGGGTTCAACTTCTGAAGATGTTGACGCTACCTTGGGTGAAGGCGTATTCGGCGGCGCCGACGAGACCGGAAAGTTGCTCAATAACGCGGCGCGCGATGGCGCCAAAGACGGTATCGGTCTCGGCGAAGCAACCGGGCGTTCATTGATAGCTCTTTCCCCGCAGCATGCCGGCCAGTCTCTGCTCTGCGCAGCTTACGAAGCACGAATCCCGTTCACCGCACATGTCACGATCGGCGGTGACATCTGTCATTTCCATCCGGAAGCCGACGGCGCGGCAATCGGGGCCACCACGCATACAGACTTCCGTTTGTTGGCGGAACTGGTGCGACGAATGAATGGTGGCGGTGTTTATTTGAACATCGGATCGGCCGTCACCCTCCCCGAAGTCTTCCTGAAAGCAGTCACGCTCATTCGCAACCTTGGAAATGAGCTGTCCGACATCACTACTGCCAACTTCGACTTCATCCAATCGTATCGCCCGTTAACAAATGTCGTTCGACGCCCAAACGCCGACGGGGCTGGCCGGGGCTACTCAATCACCGGCCATCATGAACTGACCCTGCCCCTACTCGCCGCCGAGTTGATTTGCGCCTCTGATTCTTAAACTTCCCGACCAGGGTTGACACTGTGCCCACGGCTGTCGATAATACTTCGGGCATTTTGAAATTGACTTTCAATTTCGCCAATTTTCCGGAATCATAAACGGGGACATCATGTTAGACCGCAACCGCTGGGCCTTGTATCTGTTCGCTCTCTTGCTTCTTTCACCGGTGGGCGCCTATGCCCAATCGACAATGACCATTCTTACCGGCAGCATTCGCGATCGGAACTCTGCCGCCATCCAGGGCGCGACGGTCACGCTTCAGCACCTTCCCGAGTCGGCCGAGCAACGCGCACAAACAGACGATACCGGTAAATTTCACTTTGATAACCTTGCGGCGGGCAGCTACCGCCTTTCCGTAGTAGTCAAAGGATTCAACCTTTTCGAACGAAGAATGGTAGTTTCGGACGAGCGGAAAAGTACCCCTCTGGACGTTATCCTTGACCCGGAGACAATCGCCGAGTCTGTGGTTATCACCAGCAGTCACATTTTGACGACGGCGGAAGTTGCAGACAAGATCCCGGGATCAGTCGAGATCATTGATAACAAGACGATTGAAAAAA
>JBGTCM010000233.1:0-3127 GCA_041748795.1 Pyrinomonadaceae bacterium | reverse complement strand
TTGGTGAATGTCGAACTCGGATTGCTGATTCGTTTCAGTCAAAACCACCAATCGACATTCCGCAATCGGCAATCCATTGGCCCACCCGGTTTGTGGAACTGAAACTGCTTAACGTTTATTAGCGATGGCAAAACCCCGGCGAATAGAGCCCTGGTGGCTAACTGACGCATCCGAGACCTGTTCGGCATGCAGTCAGGCGTACGCATATCACACGGAAATTCGTTGCGTGGATTGCGATGGACCGATGTGTCCAATCTGCGTTCAAGTAACGACCGCGCGGGAATTTTCGTGTCCGGGTTGTTTTGACTGTGGCGATGTAGAACGGAGTGTTGAAAAGGGGAGTTCGAAGTAATGGCGGCGCGCGCAATTTGGAAAGGCGAGTTGAAGTTAGGGTCCAACAGGATTCCGGTGAAATTATATTCCGGCGTGACTGACCGCACCGTTCGATTTCATATTCTTGACGACCGCCAGCAGATGCGTGTGAAGCAACATATGGTCAGTCCCGACACCGGGGAAGAAGTGGCTACTGAAGAAATCCAGAAAGGCTACGAGATTGAGCCCGGAAGATTTGTCATCTTAACGGAAGAGGAATTAGAAGGTCTCCAGCCGAGGCCCTCGCGCGATATTGAGATTACAGAGTTTGTTCCACCGGAAGCGATTAGCCAGCAATGGTACGAGAGGCCTTATTACCTCGCGCCAGATGGCGATCAGAAAGCTTATTTCGCCCTCGTCGAAGCTTTGAAAAACCGCGATCGCGAAGGCATCGCCCACTGGGTCATGCGTAACAAGGAATATGTCGGAGCCCTGCGGGCACAGGGCGACTATCTTATGCTGCTGACTTTGCGAAACGCCGAAGAAGTTATTTCCGCGCGCGATCTTCCGAAACCTGCTGGCCGAGCTCCTACGCAAAAAGAATTGGCGATGGCTAAACAACTGATCTCGCTTTTGGAGGGTGAGTTTGATGCCAAAGACTACAAAGATGAATATCGTGAACGCGTAATGGAGTTCATTGAACGCAAGGCTAAAGGAAAGGCGCCGCGATTGCGGGCCGTTAAGACCAAACGTAAAGCCGGTTCGCTCGACTCGGTTTTGGCAAAGAGTCTCCAGGCTTTGAAAAAGGAGAAGCGCGCTGCCTAAACGATCACGAAAACGAGACGATGAAGAGCAGGAACAGTCAGGGCCGCGACCGTTCTGGTCAGGCACCCTTACGTTCGGACTGGTGAGTGTTCCTGTGAACCTGTTTCCGGCGAATAAGACCAACCGCGCACCTCTGCGAATGCTTGGTCCGGACGGTGTGCCCCTCGCCCGCAAGTACTATGCAGAGAAAACTGAGCGCGATCTTGACGCCGATGAAGTGATCCGGGGATATGAAATTAAGCCTGGGAAGTACATTCCGATTTCCGATGAGGAACTGGATCGTCTCGCTCCTGAAAAGACTCGCGATATCGACCTCAAACTTTTCGTTCCGGCGGAGTCGATTCCACCTGTTCATTTTGATCGCGGTTATTTTATGGTTCCCGCGGCAAACTCAGAGAAAGCTTACAAGCTACTCGCCGAAACTTTAGATAAAGAAGAGAAGGCGGGGATTGCAACTTTTGTAATGCGCGGCAAGGAGTATCTGGTGGCGATATTTTCGGAGCACGGCATTCTCCGTGCGGAGACAATGCGGTTTGCCGATGAACTTCGTTCGCCTGCGGATATCGGTTTACCAAAAAAGCCGAAAGTGCCAAAGGCCACGGTCGGAAAATTTGAGAAGTTAATTGGGAGCAAGTCGAAGAAACAATTGTCAACGACGAAGCTCAAGGACGATCAAACAGAGCGGCTGCTCAAATTAGTAAAGAAGAAGAGTTCGAAACGAAAGAATATCGTTGAGGCAGAAGGCGAGGAGAAACAGGCGCCCGCGAAAGTGATAGACCTGATGGCCGTGCTCAAGAAGAGTTTAGCAGGCAAGGCGAAGTAAGTTAGCGTTCAAAACGGCTTTGCACAAAAAGGCGGATGAAGGGGTTCGCTTCCGGTTCTGACTTAGTCGGCTTCGCCGACTTTTTGTGCAAAGCCGTTTAAAACAACAAACGGTCCAATGCGAGAGGGGATCACCCTAACGCATTGGACCGTCGTCTTTGACCCGATGTCTCACGTTGGTACCCACGCGCAACAGTCGAATCTATGGATTTCATTCTAGGGGTCGGTTAGATCGACGTCAATGAGTCGCTCTGGAATAAAACATCATAAAGCAGAAGTCAGAAGTCAGAAGTCAGAAGTCAGTTTGTCGCCTGTGGTAACAGTACACTTGTAATTAAGCTTGCCGGGCGTTGAAGGTTGGCGCTCGCAAAAAGAAGGTTGACGCTCCGCACAAAAAGTAACGGGCGCGAAGGCCGCGCCCGTTACTTTTGTTTAGATTAAACTAACCTGTTAGAAGGATTATCTGCTGGGACTAATAATCGGGTCCTCGTCGTCCCTGGTCAGGATAATCGCGGTGATGACAGCACCAGCTCCGCCCAGAATAATCGCGGTCCAGGCACCGGTTCCCAAGCCACCTCCGTCGCTCGCCCCGCCTCCGGTGGCCAGGTAACAAACGGCCGCGCGGCGTTTCGAGTCTGACTTAGTGGTCTTTCCATCCGGCGTAGCAATCTCACCGTTGACATTATCGCTAGTGCGCAATCTGGCACAACCACGTCTGAGGTTCACCTTAACTACGTTTCCAGCATGGTCAAATTCAAGGGTTAACTCTGAACCTGGTTCGATTTCCATTTCACCGAGAGAGCCCAGGTTTATTGTCGCTCCCACTCCGGCCGGTGTTTCAATGACTGCGCCGGTGAGCAGGTTTGCACCACTTGCAGCGCTGGCGCCGTTTACCGTAATTGGCTGGTTACCGGTGGTTGTCAACCGTGCGATGAATTGCTGTGGCGGCACAAAAGATCCGGCGACAGCGTTTTGGCCCGAACCAATCTCCTCGATACCGTCACGGGTTCTCAACTCCGCCAAGCCGGTTTCGGTTGATACCATCGTGTTGTTGTCGGAATTGATGGTAAAGGAGGTGGCGCGTGTTCCATCAACCGACACCAGGCCGTCTTTGGTCGCGATGTTTACGAAAACGCCAGCCGGCGTCGTAACGTAACCTTGACCCGCG
>JBGTCM010000232.1:0-1962 GCA_041748795.1 Pyrinomonadaceae bacterium | reverse complement strand
TTTCGAAAGGTATGCCGCTCTCCCGGAGCAGCTTGTCCATTTCGCGGCACTTCGTTCAAGTAGGCTTTTCGTAAACTGTGATTTTGTCGCTCATACGTCTGGTCCGTGATTAGACGCCAAGGTCGCCAAGTGGTGATCTATACATCCACGTCGGCTAGAGATGGTCAGACTCTCTCTTCGTCCTTCTTGGCGTTCTCCGCGTCTTGGCGGCAAGTTCTTTCATCCGCTTCGGCGGTCTTCGGTCTTCGGTCTTCCGTCCGTCTTAGGGAAAGATTCCTCTCACGCTCGTCGCTTCTGCCACCCGCGCTACCGCCAAAATGTAGGCGCCGGTACGCATGTCGGTATCGTACTGCTGTGCTGTTTCGTGCACCGATTTGAACGCCGTGTGCATTGTCTGTTCCAGGGTTTCGTTGATCTGTTTCTCCGACCAAAAAAACGAATACTGGTCCTGCACCCATTCGTAATAACTCACCGTCACGCCGCCGGCGTTTGCAAGAATATCGGGGATGAGGAAGACGCCTTGATCAGCGAGCACACGATCCGATCCAGGAGTCGTTGGTCCATTCGCCAACTCAGCGATAATTTTGGCTTTCACTTGTCCCACGTTTTCCAGCGTAATCGCGTTTTCCAATGCCGACGGCAGCAGTATGTCACAGTCAACCGTCAATACATCGTCGCAGCCAATTTCTTTCACTCCCCGGAACCCGGCTAGAGATTCGTTTTGCTTCTTATACTTGATGGCTTCGCGAACATCGATGCCGCTGTCTGAATACAATCCTACTTTAGAGTCGCAAATCGCCACGACCCTGGCGCCATCGTCCGCCACCATGTGAGCGATGTTCGCTCCAGCGTTTCCAAAACCGTGGATCGAAACGCGCGAATCTCGCAAACTAGTCCCCTGCACCCGGCAGGCTTCACGCAGCGTGTATAAACAACCTCGCGCGGTCGCTTCGCTGCGCCCCTGCGAGCCCCCCAGCGATATCGGTTTGCCTGTTACTACACCAAGCTCTGTGTGGCCACGGACCATCGAGATCGTATCCATGATCCATGCCATCGTCTGTTCGTCAGTGTAGACGTCAGGAGCGGGTATATCACGATCCGGACCGATGATGGGCGCGATCTCGAAAGCATAACGGCGCGTCAATCTTTCCAGTTCGTTGATAGAGAGACTTTTGGGATCGCAGATTACCCCACCCTTGCCGCCGCCATACGGAATGCCCACGGTGGCGCATTTCCATGTCATCCAGGCCGCCAGCGCCTTCACTTCATCAAGAGTCACATTCGGGTGGTAGCGGATGCCGCCCTTGGCCGGGCCACGCGCGATATTGTGCTGCACGCGATAACCCTCAAACACCTGCACGTCGCCGCCATCCATCTTTACGGGAATCGAAACTATCAGCTGGCGCTTGGCATTACTCAGCACCGCCCGCGTGGATTGGTCAAGGTCGAGATAGTCGGCGGCACGATTGAACTGTTGCTTGGCAATTTCGAATGGATTGAGTTGCTCCTGGAAGGCTTCCCTGGTGGCCATTGTTCGTTTCTCCTGGAAGGGCGGTGCGAGAGCGGCGCAATCGTAAGTCGCGCAACAGTCTAATGTCCAATGTTGAGTGCTGGGTGTCGGGTGTCGGGTGGTCGGGTGCACGGTGCCGGGTGCCGGGTGTCGGGCAGGTAGTCAGGAGGCAGGAGGCAGGAGGTAACGGTGTAAGGGCGCGCAGTTGAGAGTTCAAGCTTTAGCTTGCGTCTTTCGCAACGACACACGCTGAAGCTTGAACTCTCAACTACGCGCCCATAATTCCGACTTTGGACTTTGGACTTTGGACTTTGGACTAACCCGGGGGAACATGCCGGCGCGACCGGGGTCTAAGTAACCGGACGACCCGCATGGCACCGGCGCACAGTCCGACAAGTTTGGTCTGTCGTTACAACTCCAGACGACAAACTAAGGTTAGCCGGACAACGGGA
>JBGTCM010000231.1:0-4417 GCA_041748795.1 Pyrinomonadaceae bacterium | reverse complement strand
GCCGCAACTATCCGCGATTCCTTCTGGATCGTGCGCGCTATTCACTACATGGTGGTTTGAGTTACCACAGATCAGCCCATTACGCTTACGGTATCGTCGCTCGTTCGTAAGCGTAGATGGTTCCCTCCTGTACGCCAGAGAACAACATATTGCCTGAACTCCCTATACTCCTGATGCATCCTTTCATCGTGAGAGTCCACTGTGGCTCGCCGTCCGTAGCTCGGAACGCAGCCACTGCACCGCGACAGTTCCCGGCTACGACGAAGTCGTTCCATAGATGAGGGCGCTCGGAGGCCCAGTCAGGCGATGATCTTTGCTTCCAGCGGACGCCGGCCAACTTAGAATCCACAGAAATAATGTAACCCACCCGTTCCGAGGCGTTTTCCAGGAACACGAACAGTGAATCGTTTGAGAACGCCAACCTTCCCACGGGTTTCGCTTCAGTAGCTAGCTCGGATATGACTGCCCCGGTCTCGGCCTTCAGGCGATAGATCCGTTGATCCTTCGTGCCGACATAAATAGTCTTGTCCTTGAGCGCCAACCCCGTCGAAGGAGCTGCCGCCAGCTTGCGCTTCCATCTCACCCGACCGGACGAGGCATCCAGCGAATGGATCACTCCGTCCAGGCCGGCGATAAATAGGCGATTATTGTCTACAACCGGCGCCTTAGGCAGGTCACAGTTCTCATTAGGTGCGCCAGTAGAAAAACTCCAGTTCAAGCTTCCCGTGCGAAGATCTACGGAAGACCACTTGTCCTGGAAACTTCCGAAGTACACATTTGAGCCGATTTGAAGGATGTCGGTAGGAACGCTGGTCGAGCGATACTTCCAGCGCACCTTGCCACTGTCTCGCTCGAACGCATAAACGTGTCCCACACCATCCGGCACACAGTTCTGATCGGTGCCGATGAGGATCAGATCATCTACGACTAACGGATCTCCGTGGAAGCTCTGCTGCTTGCCGTCTCTGCGAATGTCATAGCTCCATTGCAACTGGCCCGTAGTCCTGTTAATGGCGTAGAAGTTACCCGCACAGGAACCGATGAACATTACGTCCCCCACGACCGTGGGGGTCGAGAAGACTCAACCGCCGGTCTCATACTTCCAACGGAGTTCTGGCGCTGATGCGGCGGACGCGCTTTCCTCTTTCGGTGAAGGTTTCTGAGCGCAGCCCGGAGATGTCACTGCTGTCAACACGAGAGCAGCAATCAAGTGTTGATATCCCTTCATTACAACTACTGAGTGGATGTTCAGCATTGGCCTACTTCAGCTTGCGTGGATCGTCAGCCGGATTCACGTAAGTGATCATCCATGGACCGGTGCCATGAAGCTGAAGCACCGTTTCTCCTTTGGCCCAGGCAAAGTGCTTCATTTCGGCGGGCCAAAACCCAAACGTCCCGGCAGGCATTGCCCGCGTCGCGGTTTCATCAAACTTCTCTCCCATACCAAGATTAAAGGTCCCGGAAATAACCGTGACATGCTCTACCTTCGGATGCCAATGGGGTTGGATTTTGAATCCGTCCGGTAGCAAAAGGCGCATCGTAAAAAAACCTTCTTTGGAAGGATCGCCTTCGAGCACAGCAAACTTGGCCCCCGGAGCGAGCGATGCCGGTCCATCCTTCCACTGAATCTCAGCCGCCGGGTATAAACTCATCTCGGACTTCTTTGAATCTGCCATCTCGTGCTTTCGAGGTGACTCAATCACCTGACCCAATGCAATCGTGGTAAACGCCACTGTCAGCGAGAAGGCGTAAATTATTTGCTTCATCGGTTTTAACTCCTTGATAGAAATTTAGGGTTTGCCTACTTTTATTGTGCTCCAAAGGTACGTCAAGATTTCCTTCTGCAAATGATTCCAACAATATTAACAGGTTTTCGTTACATCCAGCGGCGAGTTGCTTGGCACGCTGACGAATAGCGGGAGCGGCCAGTACAAAGGCGAACTCAGCTCCTCCACGAATTCGGAGAACATCACGGTGCGCAGCAGTTTTGGAGGGGTTGCGACTAGTTCAGTCGTCGCTCAGTGAAAAACGGTGATACAAAAAACGAACCACGAAACCACACGAACTTCGTGTGACTTCGTGGATCGTATCCCACTTATTCGATTTAGGTTTTCGACTAATTGACCGCAGCAGTCGAAACTGAATTGCTGGCGAAATTTGGGACCCAAATCCTGGCGCCATCGAAAGCGATCGCGAACGGGCCACCACCGGTTTTGTAAGTAGCCAGGATGCCGCCGTCGCCGGGGTTCACTTTAACCACGGTATTGTCGCCATTGTTGACCACCCAGAGGTTTGCGCCGTCGAAGACCATTCCGGCCGCTCCATCTCCCACCGAAAACGTGCCGAGATTAAACCCGTCGCTCGCTCTCAGTTTGGTTAAGGTCTTGCCAAAATAGTTTGTTACCCAGACGTTGGCCCCCTCGACAGCCACTCCGAACGGACCTCTGCCCACGGCATAGGTGCCAAGCACTGCGCCTGCCGCGCTCAGTCGTGTGACTGTGTTACTGAAGTTGTTGGTCACCCAAATACTGTTATTGGCGTATGCCAACGCGATGGGGCGTTTTCCTACGGCAAACGAACCAAGGTTGCTGCCGTTGTTTGCTTTCAGTTTAGTCACAGTGTTGCTGTTGCGATTTGCGACCCATACGTTAGTGCCATCGTAAGCGAGGCCGCCCGGGCCAATCCCAACCGCGTATGTGCCGAGGACAGCTCCGGTGTCCTTACTGAGTTTCATCACGTTGTTGCTTAGCAGGTTCGCCACCCAGATCGATCCGCCGGCGTAAAGCAAAGCTACCGGACGATTGCCTGCCGCGAAAGTGCCCACGATTGCCCCATCGCTGGCTCTTACTTTGGTTACAGTGTTATTGAATTGAGTAGCAACCCAAACATGCGTACCGTCAAATGTGACTGCCTCGGGGCCGGCTGATGAAATACTGCTCACCGCAGGAGGTGATGCAGTTTCCCCATCACTTACCGGGACCGCTTCTGCGTCAGTCATCGTGCTGGTAGAGGCAGCAGTGCTGCTGACGGTGCTGCCACCACCGAGCGTTATCTCGTTCATCGGTTGTGGCTGTTGTGACAAAGAGACGCCTGGCGTCAACGCGCAGACGGCCAGGAACATTGCGGCGGTCAAAACCTTTATGCTTAGACGACTCATGAGGCGCCTCCATTCTTTTTCATGTCTTTCGGCCAGTCAACCCAGCTTAGTGTTTTTACGATCCAGGGCGCCTTCGACATCGCCGGACACCCTCCCCAACGTTCGATCGGTTCATTGCCGTATTTGATCACCCCGATGTGGTTTGACTTGACCTTGTCCACTTCCGGATCCGGATCGACGAAGCCCAACTTCCGGCGTATCGTCTCGATATCCGCTGGCGAACCAGTCAGAAACGTCCAGCCTGGTTTCACTTTGTGCATGTGCGCGTAGTGAGCCAGTTTGCTCGGGGTGTCTTCTTCGGGCTTCAACGTAAACGAATACATAAAGATGTCGCGGCCCATGCGATTTCCCAGGAGGTCTTGTACCTTCCTCAGGTTCATGGTGATGGGCATACAAATTCCTTCGCATTTCGCATACATGAAATTGAAGACCACTATCTTGTCTTTGACGAGGTCGTCGTAGAAACGCACCTTCTTCCCTGTGTGGGTAGTCAGTATCAAATTGGGGAAGTAGCGCTCACGAATACGTTGCCGAGATGAAATGTTCTTAAACCTCGGAGCTGAATCCGACGTTGGGTCCGGAGTTTGAGCGTGAACCAGCAGCCCGCCGACTAAAGGCGCCGTTCCCAGCAATCCAACCATAGTCCTTCGATTTATTTCCGCCATAAGAGTCCTTTCTCCAGTTGCCTCATTGAGGAGGTGAGCGAGCACCCGGTGGCTTTTGCCGGCGACCGGGTGCGACAGCTACAACTACGGCTGGGTTTTGTTATCACCGACGTCGTTAATCCGGCCCAGCACCATCATGGCATGGTCTTCGTGGACCACGTTGTGGCAGTGCAGGGGAAACTTGCCGATGAAATCGCGGAAGCGGAAATAAACCACCGCCTCCATATTGTGCTCCAACCTGAAGACATCCTTCCGGCCCCGCTCAATTATTCCGGAGTTCCTTGGCGCCTGGCCGTTTATTGAGAGGGTTTGGAACTCTTCGAAGTGCATGTGAATCGGGTGTTGCCAACCGCCCGAGTTGTTCTGGAAGATCCATTTCTCCACCGAGTTGCGCTTGATGGCAAAACGGATGTCGTTGGGATCTTGACAGTCACCGACCAGTTGGCCGTTGACTTGCCACTGACCGTTGCCCCTTTCAAACCGGAACGTACGCGTTATACGCGGCGCGTCCGCTGTGTTGGGGAAGCCATAGAACTGCGTGATCAGCGCGGGGTTGATGCTATTGTCGGGGACCACAGGTCCGTCGACGACAATC
>JBGTCM010000230.1:0-6513 GCA_041748795.1 Pyrinomonadaceae bacterium | reverse complement strand
ACATCATTAACTGAATGCCCCTGCGAATCCCGTCGGCGTTTGTCGCCTCGGTCTTCATTTGACGGCCATTTATGAGGATTGTTGGCGTGCCATTGATGCCCAACCGTGCAGCCGCGTCCAGGTCTGCCTGAAGCCTGAATCTAACCTGGTCGCTCGTCAGGTCCTGCTCAAAACGCGCAGTATCCAGTCCAAGTTCCCCGGCATACTTTATGAACCTGGACTTAGGGTTATTGTCGTCTTTCCAGGCGTCCTGTTTCTCATAGAGCAGGTCGTGCATTTCCCAGAAGCGGTTCTGTACACGGGCTGCTTCCGCAGCCTGAGCTGCGATAAGGGCATTCTTATGTATGGTAAGCGGCAGGTTTCGGAAAACTAAGTTTAGACTCGGCCCATATTGCTGCTTGATTTCTTTCAGCGTGGGATGGAGTTGAGCGCACGGTGGGCATTGATAGTCGCCAAACTCCTCCAGCGTAACTACGGAAGGAGTGCTGGCCACGACAGGCGGCTGCGAAGCGACGTCGTTGTTTCCCCCGGATCTAAAAAGAAACACACCGGCGACGATGGCGACCACCAGAACGGCGGCGATGATTAGAACGGCTAGATATCTTTTCATGATGAATCAAATGGTAGCAGATGAAGTAGCTGGTACTGGTGCAGTTTGATTTCAGGTTCAATTGCAGAACCCAGCGCGGTAGCGCGGGATGCTGGAGGCCGCGAGCATTACAAAGGCCTAATTGCTTTATCTTGAGTAGCCTAACGGATCCCGCGCTATCGCACTGGGTTCTGTAATTGAACCTGAAATCAACTTACCAGTACTAAGTAGTTAACTATTTGGCTAGTTCTCTCCTGGTATATAACAACAAATCCACGCCGGGCCTTAACGAAAAAGCGCCTTCACCATTGAGTCCCGACTCAACCTGTTGATAGCGATCGCCCAACGTGCTTTCCACCTCTGGCGCCTGAGCCTGAGAGGCGATAATAACAGGCTCGTTTGTTTGGACCATCCGTCCATGATAACCGACCCGGCTGTAGTCGCGGAGGTACCATGGCAAAGGCCAATACTCCGGCGACACTATTGTGATTCCGGTCTGGCCTCCCTGGTGAGTTCGCTGCGCAATGCGCTCAACTTCGTCAAGCATTTTGAGCAGGTCACGGCGAGTGTGGGCGTAAACGTAGACGTAGTACGGATCGTCGTTATCATAGTTACGAAAGTTAAGATCGAAAGTTTGATATCCGGGAATGAACGTCGCCGTGTGCACTTTATCCTGCGCGTAGGCCCTCACCAGGCCCGGCACAAAGCCGGTTACTATTATCAGAACAATCCCCAGCGCAACAGCCTGGCTAGCGCGGCCAAACCCCATTCGACCAAACTCTTCAAAGATCCATTGGATCGCATGGCCACTGCAGAGTGACAAAGGAACGATGAAGCTCAGACTCAGCCATGGCGTTTTGTAATTAATTAACGAATAAGCTGCCATCAGACCAAAGGCCCACAGTCCGCAAAATAGTGCGAACGCTTTAGTAGGTCTGAAGACGGCCAACATCGCGCCCATAGCACCAAGCACGATCAGGGGCGACTCCTGCAAGAGTAGCCACCAGACATAAGTTGTTAACGGTTTTCCATGGGCTTCCTTGCCGGTTTTGGTCCAGAACTCAAATGTCTTGATCGCGTCCCAGACGCCTTTGGGAAAGTTTCTGAAGAAGGAAGAGTAAAAAAGAACATTAACTATTATGAAAATCGCGACCGCGACGGCGATCCAAATTGCGATGTTGCTTGTGCCCCCGGCCCTGTCCACAAATCCCAGCTGTTGTGCCTTTGACTTTGACTCGCCGCGTCCTTTCTTTCGCTTAGTCGTGTTACGGGTTTGTCCGCGCAGCCTTTCATAAACGTAGGTCAACAGGAGTGCCAGGCCCAGAACAATGACTGAAATTATTGCCGTCTCTTTTGTCGCAACCAGGAGAGCCGCCGATAATACTGCCAACGACAAGTAAATTGGGTTGGCGCGTTCGTAGTATTTCAATCCCGCCACTACTATCGCCAAAGTGAAGAAGACGAATTGACTTTCATGGATAAAGTAGCGCGATAGGTAAACTGCGCCCGGCGAAATCGCCAACAACGCGGCCGCGCTCAGCACCGCGATGGTCCCAAGGTTTCTTCTAAGTGTAAAAATCAGAGCAACAGTCGCCAGTCCAAACAGAGCGGGAACAAAACGGATCGCAGTGGTTGTGAGTCCGACGCTGTTCTGCGTTTGAACTCCAAACAGGGCCCTGAGGACTCTGGGGAAATATGCGGCAAAATAATAAAGCGTTGGTCCGTGATAATTCGCAGGATCGTACTGATAGTACCCTTCCCTAACCAGCCGTACTAGAAAGTTGCCATTCACCCCTTCGTCATGATGCAGTGGAACCAGGTTCAAATCGTAAAAGCGGAGCAGCGCAGCCAAAGATAATATGACGACGCCGGCGATGATCCAGGTTTGTTTTGAAACCTCAACTGCGCTGGACGCTTGAGGTAGTTGAGTTCCCATACTCGTTGACTTGGGGGACGGTTCCCCACCCCGTCGCTGCTTACTGTCTGATCTTGTAGAGGCGATACCCACCTACTTCTCCTGCCAGTTCAAAATTGGAAACGAATTGCTCATTAATAACCAGCTGACTCAGTTCAAGAGGGCTAACAACCACAAACTCCACACCGTATTTGCGCAAGATAGCAGTGGCCTCGGGCGACCCGGCGTAAATCCTCTTTATTTCGGAGTGTCTCGGCACAAAATCAAGACCATGCGTCCAGATGTGGCCAGGGTAACCCATGAGTGATCTGCGCCCCGTCAGGAACACCGGGTGGTTGTGAACGGGAGCATGTAACACCACAGCTTCCGGTGCCGTCGTAGCCTTTATCGATTCCGCGAAAGCGACGCCTTGAGCGTCAAACACCTGAAGCATTTTTGACCGGAACATTATCGTTGCCACGTCCAGAGCTCCCGCCGCGGTAAGAACAGCGAACAAGATTCCCGCACCCACCTTTTGCGTCAAGCCCTGCTTCCAAAGTCGAGCGAGTAATAGCGCAACCAGTGGAGCAGAACCCAACCACCAATAAAAAAGCACTTTGATGTTATCCCAAATCCACGGCGCCATTTGGAAAAAATTGGGAATGATGAAGCAAAGCGTGAACGGCAGAAAAAATAACAATAGCCTGCCGGAGATGAGCCGCTCCTTCCCACCCCAGAGCAGTGCGGCAATGGTTAAGGGGATGAATAAGCCGGTGTTTTTAACCCAGAACCAGAAGATGTCCTCTTTGCCATGGTCCCACCCCGTGTGCCACTCGAAGAACTTTGACGCGTCAACTGCGCTATTGTGCGTAGACCACCACAATTGAGGCAGCGCGACGATTGAAGCCGCAGTAAAAAAACCGAACCACGCGCGCCAGCGTCTTTCCAGCAGGGCGATGCCGGCGCCTACGACCATGACCACCACAAAGCTGTGAGCATGGACCAGCGGTAGCAGCGCAGCGATGAATCCTGCAGCGATCATGCGCTTGTCCGAAGGAGTGAGTGCAAACCCGGAGGATGCTGCGGTCGACGTTTCGGCTATCGAAGCGTTCTGGTCCTTTTTCCCCTTTCCCTTTTTCCTGTGCTTGTTCGTTTCCTGGTTCACCGCTGGTTCCGGTTCACCTGACAGCCACCACTGCGTGAAAACAATTACAGCGAGAGGCAAACCCAGCAGAAAGCCGCGCTGCGGAATCAATAAGGTGGACATGGCGTTTCCCCAACGCCAAGCCGTGTCCGGGATAATGGTGAACGAGTTTGGCAGGGCCTTGAGAAACTCTGTGAGGTTGTTTTTTCCCGAGGAAGTTGTCCACAGGAATATCCATCCCAGCCCGCCGTTGAGAAAGACAAGAAAGGGCGTCAGCACAGCGGCAAACCGATCGCGAAGCATCACCAGGGCCCAGTAATGGACCAGGCCAAAGAAAGTAAGTCCCACCACAAAATTTTCAAGGAACATCGATTGGCGGAGACTGGCGCCGCAATATACAAAGATCGCCGAAACAAAATCCGTCAGGAACGGATAGGTAAAGAACACACCCGCGTATGTCGGATCCTGTGGGGGATAATTATTGCCCAGGGCGAAGCTGGTGATCACGCTAATGTGGAATGGTAAATCTCCGTAATTGTTTGGCAGTCCAGTGTAAATGCCCTCAGGCAATTCAATCATCGCGCGCTGAAAGCAGCGCCAAAGAACAATGGCAACCATCAAATACAAGACTGCATATCCAATGGGTATCTGCCCGGGATGGTTGATCGCTTTACGAATAGATTCGTGGGTTGAGCTGAGATCTGCCTGGACGAGTGCGCGTCGTTTTGGATTTTGTAACGAAAGCACTGTGAGACACAGCACCGCCAGGGTGAGTGCAATTGAGATAGCAGTTAAGCCAAGTAGTGAGGCAAACACAAAACCGATAAGGCCCAACGCTGCGATGCCAATACACGCACCGGCACAGAGCCGGGCCGCTAACGCGGACCTTTGGTCATAGAGATATGTGGCTAGTGTGCCGCAGGCAATTACCAGCAACACGATCGCAAGCGAAATGATCACGCAGTCAGCGACGGCAGTTAATGAAGAACTCCGACCGTCTGATCCTTTTTATTCCATGAAATTACTGGGGCGCGATTATACGCGAAGGACTAATGAATGCAGCAGGCTTCCGATTGATAGTTGTGCTCTTTCCTGGCTCCGTAGGAGCCAAATGTTTATAGCGAGAAGTCCTAACAAGATTTGCGCTCCGGCGGAGCGCAATGTGCTAATCGATGCTGAGATTCGGCTCCTACGGACCCAGGAATGATCTGATACAACCTTCGGGCTATAAACATTAGGTCCCTACGGGACGGAAGAAAACACAGACGCCGGGAACCTTCAGCGCCCTCGCCGCCTCCGTTTGCACCGTGGAATATTTTCGGTTAGTTTCAAACTCCGAAAGGATCAAACAATGTTACGAGCAGGTATTGTTGGCTTGCCCAATATAGGCAAGACCACGCTTTTTAATGCGGTAACCGCGCAGTCTTCGGCCGTGACCGCAAACTACGCTTTCTCCACCAGTAAGCCAAACGTCGGTGTCGTGACGGTGCCCGATGAACGTCTGGCACCCCTGGCAGAGATTGTTAAGACGAAAGTCATCGTTCCCGCCAGTGTTGAATTCGTCGACATCGCCGGGCTTGTGCGCGGCTCATCGAAGGGTGAAGGGATGGGCAACCAGTTTCTCGCCAGCATTCGCGAAACCGACACAATGATTCACGTGGTCCGCTGCTTTGAAGACGAAAACATCGTCCACGTCGACGACACGATCGATGCGCGGCGAGACATTGAAACGATCCAGATTGAGCTGGCCCTCGCCGACCTCGCCACCGTCGAACGCCGCCGCGAGCGTGTGCAAAAAGGCGCGAAGGGTGGCGAGAAGATAGCGAAAGCCGAACTCGACGTGCTCGACAAACTGCAGCCGGCACTGGAAGAGTTTCAACCTGCCAATAGCGTGTCGCTCAACGAAGATGAACTAATCATTGCCCGTAACTATTTCCTGTTGACGATGAAGCCGACGATTTACGCGGCCAACGTTAACGAGGCTACGCTGGGTGCGCCGGACGACGACGAGCAACTGCGTGCAATCCGTGAGGTGGCGGCGAGCGAAGGCTCCGAATGCATTGTCATCTGCGCGCAACTAGAGGCCGACCTGGTTGGTCTCGCGCCTGAGGAACGCCGCGAGTATCTACAATCACTCGGAGTTAATAGCAGCGGCGTGGACCAACTGATCCAGAGCGCTTATCGCACGCTTGGTTTGATGTCGTTTCTTACGGCCGGTGAAAAAGAGGTGCGCGCCTGGACCATCCCACAGGGTTCACGTGCACAGGACGCCGCCGGCGCCATTCATTCCGACATCGCCCGCGGCTTCATCCGCGCCGAGATCGTGAGCTACCCGGAACTAATCGCCGCCGGTACCTACGCCACCGCGCGCGAACGAGGTCTGCTTCGACTCGAAGGCAAGGACTACATCATGCAGGAAGGCGACATCGTGAATTTCCGCTTTAACGTGTAACTCTTGAGCTCAACCTGAATGACCGGCGTCACCATCTCAACTATTAGGCACTTGATGACGGGTTGTTCCCACGGCTTTCCCGAACGATATCGATCAAGGCATCGAGCCGCTGATCTGTGTGAATTTGAGAATCAGTCAACCTTATCTGCGCCTCAGCGAGCTTGGCAAACCTCTCTTCATTGCGGGCAATGCTTGCTTCGTTGCGCATCTGAGCATCCATCAAAATCTCGTCTTGTTTACGGAATTCATTACGAGCACGCAGACCTGCCTTTGCGAATAACTTCGCAAGTCGTTCCAACCGATCCAGTCTTTGCTCTGGTGTCATTGCGCGTACCTACACTCTAACGCCGCCGCAATCATTGCTGACGTCGACCGAGTCAGTCAAGAAAGTGGAGGAGACTCCGATCTTCACATTTTGCAAGAATTCTTGTAGG
>JBGTCM010000229.1:0-19001 GCA_041748795.1 Pyrinomonadaceae bacterium | reverse complement strand
GCGTAGGGAAAAAACAATTGCCAACTCTAACGAGTTAGCTCTCGCAGCCTAATAAGCTAGCGAGCGTCTCCGCCGCAAGTTGCTCATGCGCGCGGATGGAGATGTCACCTTAGATGAGCTGGCGCGAACCTTCGGTCCGTGGGTTCGCGCGAGACTAAGTCGGACTAGCTTTCACCGAGGTCTTGTCACTTCACTTACTCGGTGTGAAGCGAAAATCCGGTCACTTGTTGGCTGGGAAAGAGAAGTGACTAAGCATGTAGAGTCTTTCGGCGTCTTCTCTTGGATCCGAGTTCAATTCTCGGCGCCTCCACCAAAACATTTCCAATTGCCAATTGCCGATTTCCAATTTCCGAATCACGAAAGAAGCAAGAAACACCCCTCGAGCCTTCAGTCCGCACCAAAAGCTTTCAAATTGGCAATCGGAAATTGGCAATGAACTCCCTTCCTATCGGAATCTTTGACAGCGGCGTCGGTGGACTTACGGTCTATCGTGCGCTGCACGAACGTTTGCCCGCCGAACATTTTGTCTATCTGGGTGACACGGCGCGTGTCCCGTATGGCACGAAGTCGCTATCAACGGTGGAGCGCTACGCGATTGAAAACTCTAAATTTCTGGAAGCGCGCGGAATCAAACTTCTGGTGGTAGCCTGTAATACCGCGTCAGCTCTGGCCTTACCGGCCATTCGCGACGCAGTCGACGTCAAGGTGGTGGGCGTAATCGGCCCTGGTGCGCGCGCGGCGAGCAAAATAGCCGGAGGGAAAAAGATAGCAGTAATAGCAACCGAGGCAACGGTCCAGAGTGGTGCTTACAGGAATGCGATTGGCCGAGTAGATCCGAGTATTGAAGTGATTGAACGAGCCTGTCCGTTGTTTGTGCCGCTCGCTGAAGAGGGCTGGGCCGACAGCGACGTGGCGCGCAACGTGGCCGAGCACTATCTGGGTGACTTGCGAGAAATCGGAGTTGGCGCGGTTGTCTTAGGCTGCACACATTATCCGATCCTGCGGGATCTGATTGGCGAGATCGTCGGCAATGATGTTCCCTTGATAGACTCCGGAGAGGCGTCGGCTCGCGAAGTCCAGACGTTTCTCGAATCAAACCAACTCGGGGCTTCGATGCGCAGAGCGGAAATCGAAGAGCGGTACCTATGCGATGATCTCGATCACTTCTATGTGACAGACGCCGCCGAGCGTTTTGCAAAAGTAGCTGAGCGTTTTCTTGGAACAGCGCCTTCTGTTCTGGAGGCAGTGGAGGTTTGGGGACACGATGAGCTTCGAACGCAGTGACGGGCGTGCGGCCGATGAGTTGCGCGCGGTTAAGATCACCCTGGGCTACCTGCCTTATGCGGAAGGTTCAGTTCTAATTGAAATGGGCGAAACCCGTGTAGTCTGCGCAGCTTCAATAGAGGACAGGGTGCCGACTTTTTTGCGAAACTCCGGCCAGGGTTGGATCACCGCTGAGTACTCAATGCTGCCGCGCGCAACGCAGCAGAGAACTGCGCGGGAAGTTAGGCGAGGCGGCCCTTCAGGGAGGACTCACGAAATTCAGCGGTTAATTGGTCGCAGTTTGCGGGTCGCGGCGAACATGCGGCTGCTGGGCGAGCGGACGCTAACCATTGACTGTGATGTCCTGCAGGCTGATGGCGGCACACGGACCGCTGCGATTACGGGCGCCTACGTTGCCCTTGCCTTGGCTGATCAGAAGTTGCTGAGTATGGGAAAGACTCAACGCAGCATCGTGACTAACGAAGTCGCCGCTGTGAGCGTGGGCATCGTGGGAAGTACACCTCTGCTTGACCTGAAATATGCCGAGGATTCTGCTGCGGAAGTCGACATGAACGTCGTTTGCACCGGCGACGGCAGGTTTATAGAGGTGCAGGGAACTGCTGAACGTGAGCCTTTCTCGCGTGAGCAAATGGATAGTTTGTTGACTTTAGGGGGTCAGGGAATTCAAGCCCTGATGGCGATTCAGAGGGAAACAATTGGCCGGGCGAAAGCGTGAAGGGAACCCGGGAACTGGCAACGACGTGGTTCAAGGTAGCATCGGAGTACGGTAAAGCGAGCCCTCGTCAGGCCTGTCATACCTTCGATCGCCCAGTCACTCAGATGGAGCTAAGTAAATAAGATGAAATACTTGAAAGTTTTCTTAGTCATGATTGCTCTGGGCGCTGCAGCGTCAGTTGCGACGGCCCAGCACGCTTTTACGAACGACAATATCGACTACGCGCTTGAGCTTCCATCGACCCAATGGCGTGTCATTTCTGAACCCGACGCCGCTCACGAACACGCGGAATTCGTCTATGGCGATCGACTCGATGGCCACCTTCAGATCCGAAAAGAGATCGTTGAGGCGGGCACCAAGCCTTCCCATCTTGCTCGGCGCGATCTGGATCAGAAGTTGCGATTTTTTCCTGGGTTCGTCGAAGGGAAAGAGGAGAGCTTCTCTGGCCGGCTCAGCGGCATAACGATCTCATACGAGTTTGTGAAAACTGGAAAACCGATGATGGGGCGCATCTACTACCTTCAAGCCGACAACGGCACAATCTACGCGCTGCGCTTTACGGGGCTAAAGGACAAACTGGCGAGGATCCGAAACCAGACCGATTTGATTGCCAGAAGCTTCAGACTTAAGTAACCAGGTGGCACCTCTGTCACCTCTCAGGAAAGGGAAGGAGGGCTTGCCCCCGCTCTTCCGTTGATGACCTCAGTGTCGCGACGAAGAACGGGGGCAAGCCCTCCTTACCTGAGAGCACACCAGAGTCTTTTCTGATCAACTCCAGAGTTCCACTTATCAGTTGAAGAGTCTTACATAATTTCTAGCCACTGGGATCGCAGATCGCAAACTCACAGTTTGCGTTACAATCATCAAAACAGATGAAACTTACGCTTGCCCCGGGTTTGTCAATTCAGAAATCTCTGATCGAGGGATATGGCTGTTTTTCAATAGCTCACTTCAAGCGTCACAGAAAGATCGCGGAGTACACTGGCGAAAAAATAACCAATGCGGAAGCAAGACGCAGGGCCGGCCGGCGAAGATTGCGCATCTGCGGAATCAACGAACGCTGGAGCTTGGATGGCAGCCGCGGTGGCAACGGGACCCATTACATCAATCATTCATGCGAGCCAAACACTTACATGAAGATCCTGTATGACCATATCCTTTTCATCGCCTTGCGTGATATCGGGCCCGGTGAAGAAATCACCATAGACTACGAAACAACCCTTCATTCAAATAAAAAAAGGTGCACCTGTGGAGCACCTTCCTGCCGGGGAACTATTAATAAAACTTAGCTACAAAAACCATTTGGAGTGCGGCGGCTGGACGCCGCTTTTTAGTTCGGTTGAGATACCCTGGCAAATAGGGTCGGCGGTGCTGCGAGCTAACGAAAGAAAAGCGGCGTCCAGCCGCCGCACTCCAAATTTGCTACAGTCGCGGTAAAGTGAAGCTGAATTTTGATCCTCGTCCGACTTCCGACTCGAGTTGAACGCAGCCGCCGTGTTGCTCTACCACTTCGCGCACGAAGGAGAGGCCCAGACCCGTTGACTCTTCGTCTTTGTCTTCGCCTTCCCGCACCACGCGATAAAACTTTTCCCACACACGATCTTTGGCCTCGGAAGGAATTCCGTAACCCCGATCTTCAACTGAAAGCCTGACCGCTTCAGCTTCGAGCGCGGTTGAGACTGTTACCGTCGTCCGCTCCGGACTGTACTTGATTGCGTTGCTGACCAGGTTTCTTACGGCCTGTGTAATCATGCTCTTGTCGGCCGCTACCGGGGGAAGCCTTTGTGTTGGTTGCTCGATCAAACGAATCCTTCGTTTCCTGGCAACCGGTTGCAGGTTGGCGATGGTTTCTTTCACCACCTCATCCAGGCGCAGCGGGATCTTCAATACTTCCTGACGGTCTTTGCGCTGCAGTTTGGTGACGGCCAGGAACGTATTGATCATTCGCGATAGCCGTTGCGATTCATTTGCAATGATCGTAACGAATTCTTTTGCTTGTTCGGGAAGAGTGTCGTCGGTCGCTAACAATTCAGCGAAGCCGTTGATGCTGGTCAGAGGAGTACGTAGCTCGTGTGACATCAGTGAGATCATGTCGCTCTTGAGTTGTTCATACTCCTTGATTTGAGTCAGCTCTCTGACTACCAGTGCCAGACATAGCGGCTGCCTTTCGCCGTTGTTCAAGACTCCGTTGCCATCATCAAACACCAGCGAAATGCGCAGAAAGTGGGTTTCGTTTCGGTTGGCGAAATTAAGCTCGCGCTCATAGGCATTGCCTGTCTGCAAGACCCGGCGGACAGCTATGGCAGGTTCGTCGAAGACATCGGTCTTAAACTTATCCAGCAATTCAAAGAAGCTCATTTTGCCGGTTTCCGCGAGGCCCGCAGTCTTGAGAAGCGTTTGGTTTGCGTAAGCAATTCTTCCGTCGAGATACGCCAGCGCAACTCCGTCGCCAATCTCCGCGAGTGCGTTGATGCCAACGTGCTGTTCGAGGAGCGCACCATTAAGAACATACAGGGATTGCAGTCTTTGCTGCGAAGCGTTTGCGGAAAAGAAGGACAAGAGTTTCCGCCCATTTGCTTCTTCGTGGGCCTCCTCTCGTTGGAGGTTACGCGCCATTTGTCCGCCGACGGCGGTTAGCAACGGCCTGTCTTCGTCATCGAATTGCTCGGCAATGCGTATAAGCATCGCACCTACTGTTCGATCTTCGTGGGTGAGCGGCAATGCGATGTTCGTCGCTGAATCCGCCGTCCCCGCCTGTTCAACTATTATCTCGCGCTGGTCTATCGCGCGCTGGCAGAGATTTACTCCGTCACGCCACGCAGAGTTTCGACCTGTCTCCAGAGGACCGGCGTTAACTCGAAGGCGGGCTGAGGAAACCAGATGGCCATCGGCGTTTCGTCGAAAAACAACTGCTTCGCTGGGAGAGAGTACATTGTCGAGAAGCTGCAATCCGCTGAGCAGACTGTGGGCCGCGTCGTCCCCTTTGAGCGACTCAAGCTTGGTGGCTGAGGCGATCAGCTTGCTCGTCAGTTCGTCATCTCGCTGCCGGAGCCGCATCACCTGCGTTGTCACAGCAGAAATGAATGCCGCCAGGGCGATTTGAACAAAAAGAATATCGAACGAGAAAAACCATGAAGAGAAAAGACTAATTCCCGCAAGACTAAGAAAGCCCCCACCCAGGTATGGAAACGACTTGCGTCCGCCAAAGCGTGCGACGGCGATCGCCGCAGCGAAGGACGCGCCGAAGATCAGAGCACAACCGATTTGAAGTTTAGGAGTGGTTAGTTGAGCTTCACCGACTTTGGCGGTTATGACGAACGCGGCCTGGAGTGAAGAGAGGAGTCCGGACAACCACACGGCAACGCCTATCGAGCCGGCAACAACACCGACTGCGGCGGACGACAAGAGTGACTTGTAAAAAGCTGAAACTGCCAAGGTTTTGAAAGGAATCGAAAAGCTGCGGCGGGATACAATCTTAAGCTTTTGCCGGGATGACAAAAGCGAGATGGATTATACACTGTTGAGCACTGATTACTCCAGCGCACGCGAAACGGCAGCTGAGGGCTAAGCACCGAGGGTTTTCAGTACCCGAATGAGGTCTGGCTCGTCTTTTTCGTCGACCGTGCGAAGGTCAATTAGAACGAAGCCGTCGGCGATCCTGCAGATGACGGGTGGGGAACTAAGGCGCAATTTTTCCTGTAATTCATCGGCATTGTAAGTCGCGTGCTTCAAAGCAAGTAAGGCCGTCGCAGGATGAACATTTGGACCCGAGCCGCCACCGACAGCCGATTCACCTGAAATCACCGTTGTAGTTAGACCTGCGAGGCCGGGCTCCTCAGCAATGCCGTCTGTGATACTCCGGACCCTGGTTTCGATGGCCTCCGTTGATAAGCCCAGCATACGAAGGGTGGGTATCTCCTCCAAAGCCCCACGGCGATGTGCTTCGAGCGTTGCCTCGAGAGCAGCCAAACACAATTTGTCCGCGCGCAAAGCTCGGTAGAGCGAATGTGACCGAAGTCGATCGATGATTTCGCGCCTTCCGACAATCAATCCCGCCTGGCTCGCGCCCAGTAGCTTATCGCCACTGAAAGAAACTACATCCGCGCCGGCAGAAACCGACTCACTTATGACGGGCTCCTCGCCGAGGCCGTATTTAGTCAAATCAACGAGCACGCCCGACCCGGCATCTTCATACAAGAAGACATCTGCATCGTGAGCGAGGTCGGCAAGTTCGCCGAGTCCGGGGGAATCTGTGAACCCGACGATGCGATAGTTTGAAGGGTGGACGCGCATTATCACTCTTGTTTGGTTATTGAGCGCGCGCCGGTAATCATCGAGATGAGTACGGTTCGTTGATCCAACTTCAATCATCTTCGTCCCCGAATTAGACATCACGTCGGGTACGCGAAAATCACCGCCAATTTCAACCAGTTCACCACGTGAAACGATGGTCTCACCATCAGCAGCTAACGCAGTGAGGATTAGCAACGCTGCGGACGCACAGTTGTTTACTACGAGAGCCGCGTCTGCTCCTGTTAGCTGGACCAGTAGCTCTTCGGCGCGCGCTCCACGTCTTCCACGTGAGCCGGTTAGTGCGTCGTATTCCAGCGCGCAATAGCCTGCAGCCTTGCTGACCGCGTCGCGAGCGGATTCGGAAAGCGGTGCACGTCCCAGGTTCGTATGCAGTATCACGCCAGTGGCGTTGATTACACGCCGTATGCCTACTTGTGATTCACGGTCAGCTAAAGCCTCCAATCTTCTGGCAGCTTCCTCGAGAAGAGTTTCTTTGGAGTGCTCATTTGCGTGCTGCGATTGAATTTCGGCCCGCATTTCGTCGGTGACTTTCCGCGCGATTGCCGTAAGGTGTTGCACTCCCAGCGACTCGCGAAGCCTTGCGGCAACAGCGGTGCGCAGTACCTGGTCGATTGAAGGAAGTGAGCGCAGCGACGACGCCTTAGTTGCGGACATATGGATCGGGTTCATTAGGCTTCGGATTTGGACGGCTAGCATAACTGCGCCGGCATCAATGGAGCAAACAGCAATTTGGGCGCATAGGACCCTGAATGGGGCCATTTCACCTTATTTGTTGACACCGTGGTTTCCGACCCACTAGACTAACTTTGCGTCCCACACGACGCCCCGCCTGCTTTCCCTGCCACTGTTTAAGGAGATCAAATCAAAATGACGCAACGCAATAACCGGCTTCTCCGTGCACAAACGAGAGCAAAAAATGCCAGGATAGCCAAAGGCAATGTCGGCGAGTACGAACCGACGATTGACGATCAATTGACCCGTTTAGAAGATGACATTCGGCGTCTGAAAATTGAATTTGACGTCTTCTTTAATGGCGCCTCCAAGCGGCCGCCCTACGACACAAAGGGTCGAGTTGAGACGTTAATCAAGCGGCTGGGAGATGACCGCACTGTGAGCTTCGCACAGCGTTATCGTTATAACTCGCTGGCCTCACGCTACAACGCCTTTCGTGACCTTTGGCGGCGAACGATGCAAGGTCGCGAAGAGGGACGGGATCCGATGGCTACGGCGAGAGCAAACGCGAAGCAAGAAGCCGCGGATCATTTCCAAAGGGCCAGTTTCGTTTGCACGGACGCGCATAAGGATGTGCAGTTGGTTAAGGACGTTTACCACGCGTTAATCGAGGCCAAGAAGATTTGCGGCGAACCCGTTGAGGATTTTTCATTTCCAAGATTTCATCGATTGGTTGCATCACAGGCGGATGGACTCAAAGAACGTTTGGGTTGCGATCGAGTTTCATTCTCGATCGATGTCGAAGGCGGACATGTGAGCTTCAAGGCTAAAGGTGAACGAGGCTGAATCAACCGATCTTCAAATAAAAAAGGCAATCCCGATAAATTGGGATTGCCTTTTTTTGTGGCGCTTACCGGACCGTTCGACCGGTAGCGGTCAGTGGCGTTGCCAAAGCAAGCCGGGGAGACCTACATCTTAATCACTTTTTCCGCTTGGGGACCTTTTGGACCCTGCGTCACTTCGAACTCAACTTCCTGACCTTCCTCCAAGGTCTTGAAGCCGTCGCCCTGGATGGCGCTATAGTGAACAAAGATGTCTGAAGAGCCAGGCTGCTCGATAAATCCATAGCCCTTCGAGTTGTTAAACCACTTGACCTTACCGGTTATTCTAGACATAACAACGAATCCTCCTAACGATTCGGTAAAACAGGGCACTAGTGACACAGACTTCAATCTGCATCTCTTCGGCTTCGTTGATTAGCAATCATCAGAAACCCACAGATTGAAGTCTGTGTCACGTTGCGCGACCTTGGGTTAAAGCTTGTGAGCCGGGACACGCTTTGGGGGCGCATTACGGAAACACAAAACAAAAAAGCATGGTGAAAAGCGCTCGATAGCGCATTTTCATCATGCATGCTTACACGGGGAAAACTGAGAACACATTACTGTAAAGCTTGTAATACGAAAACTTAGAACAAATTCGGGGTCAACTCAAACGAGCGCGCATACTAAGCGAAAGCAATTTGGCCTGTCAAGCGAAAAAAAGTGCTATCTCGTGGCGCTCGTTAACAGATATTGCAAGGGATTAACGGGCTGATCGTTAATTCGAACTTCATAGTGAAGATGCGGTCCAGTTGAGCGGCCTGTAGACCCGACTCGGCCAATAAATTCGCTTCGTTCGACCCTTTGTCCCTGACCGACGTCAATATGGGAAAGGTGTCCATACCGAGTAGTTAGGCCGCCCCCGTGATCGATAACCACGAGTTGACCGTAACCGTTCTGCCAACCCACAAAACTGACTGTGCCGCTCGCCCCTGAAACTACCGGATCACCCATCGCTGCTTCGATATCCTGGCCCGAATGGAATTCGTAAGACCCGCCACCAAACGGATTGCGGCGACCCCCAAATCCTCCTTCAAGTTTTCCCTCCACGGGCCAAACCGTCGGTGTATAACCGCGTTCCCTGAGAACAGCCTCGTAAGCCTGCATGTCTTTCTCGAGTTGAGCCATCTTACTCTCAAGCACCGCCAAGCCTTCGCTATCAAGCGGCAACGCTGGGCCGCCACTTCCGGGGAAGCTTGAATCTTCCACAACACCAGATTTCTCTGCCAGTTTTCTAGAGGTATCTTCGACAGCTTCTACGCGATGGTTAAGATTATTGAGTTCCCGCCGCTGGCGCTCGTTTTCCGCGCGAAGTCGCTGGTTTTCGAACTCCGTTCGCAAATGCGCGGCCTGTTGCGTTAGTCCATAAAAGCCGTATACCGAAGCACAAATGAGGCCGGTGGCGACAAATGCCAGGAGCCTCAGAGATCTCTTGTTGACGCAGAAGCGGCGGATTCTGAAACTGGGGCGGGGGGTGTGCGCAATAATAAAGGCGTAAAAACGATCGTCTCTGGCCATTTCAATCTATCTCCCGTGCCTCAGCAAAAATTGGGGCTGCCAAAGCAACCGAAAAAAGGCACATCCGCCGATTGGTGACGGGTGCGATCTTTAGTGTTTTACGAGGTTTGTATTTTGACCCGCTTGAAGATTGCAGCGGACGAATGAACCTCCTCTGCCAGGAGGTGAAAATTCATCCGGTCGGTGCTGCAGGAAGCGTGACCCTATCACACGGGTCTGGAGGATTGCAACCCGAGGGAGCGGAGCCAAATTGGCTAGAAATCCCTTGCTTCGCGCTTGCGCTGGGAGCGGTCTCTGATGATGGTAAAGATGATGCCTATTAGTAGTGCCAGGAAGATCGCGATAATCAATATCTTGATAGCTCCGAGTAGAAAACCTCCCAGGGTAATCACAGAACCCAGCAGGGTAATCACGAGCAAAATCAATGCGGTAATGGCGCCCAATGCTTTAAGAATTAATCCCATTTCTACAAACCTCAGTTCCCGTTAAAAGCTCCGCTTGAACGGAAGAGTCTCGACATCCTTACGAAGTTGCGTCGTTTCACCCGACCTAAATCGAGGGGCTTCCACAATGGAACCTGCGACTACGGACGGTGGCGGCCTGCGAGAATCGAAACGAATGATTCGACTGCCGGATCCGCGCCGGCGGACGTAGTCGAAAAGCATATAAGCGCCCAGTGCCACAAGCGCTACTGGAAGAAATTGCCTGACCGGAAACTGCACCCCGAGCAGGGTGTGGCAAAGGAACAGAGTTCCAATAATGACCAGCGTGATTCCCCACGCGAATGGGTTTCCGTACAAGCGACGAGTAATCACATCCTCTTCTGTATCCGGCGAGAGTCCTGCGCGAATAAGTTGGGCCGTGCGACATGCATCGACGGCTGCGAAGAGCCAGGTACCTAAAACGCCAAGAATGAAGAAGGGTACGCCCTGGGTCAGGACGGCCATCTGAAAGAAACTCGAAAAGATCGCAAAGTGGACGATGGCTTTTGCGGTCTGACCGTTGTAAGCCGCTCCCAAACCAGGGACAAAAGACAACAGCGTCGCCACAAATGGTGAACTGTTCCGATAACTGATGGGAGAAGACTGCGACTCCTGTCGAAGCATTTCAACTCCGGCAACGATGCAATCCTGGCAAAACGGAAATCCTCGAATACGGTGGTCGCAAGCAGAGCACAACTGGCGTGCACACTGATTACACTGCACGACACCGGCATTCTTGGGATGATAGGAACAATACAGCATGACTAGTTCCAGCTCCGCCTTAGGGCTTGTTTTCGCCACTCTTTTGTCCACTCGGTTTTGGTTGCTGTTGTGGCTGATTTTGCTGTGCCGGAGGCGTTGCTGGCGCGGCGCCATTGCGCTGGCCGCCGACGAGATCCTTGATACCTTTAGTGATCTCATTGATCCCGCCAGTTGAATCCGCACTACGTTCAGCTAAACGCAAGCTGGCAGTGTAAACACCGCTAATTGAGCCATCTGCCGAAACGGTGTTAGTCAGTACAAACACAGCAACCAGTAACATCGTGGCAACCGTCGCCAGTTGCGGAGAGATGATTGGGTCAAGCCAAACTCGGAGCCACGCGGCCAGTCGCTCGCCCAGGGAAGCGCGGATCTCTTTGGAGAGCTCGCTACCAGTTGTCGCTAATAGGATTCTTTCGTTAAGTCCGGCTGGGAGAGGTTTTTCCTCGCCGAGGTATATGTAACAGGTGCCAATCGCCCGAACCACTTCGCCGGGAAGCTCGGTGCACCGCTCGCAAAGCAACGCGTGACGCTCCCATCGATGATAGAGCGAAGCCGGAAGAAACCCGTCCAGATAGTCAGTTACATACTCTTCGAAGTCTTCACATGACATTGCCGTTTCCGGCATGGTGCTCAATAGGATTCGAGCCTCGAGATCTCGCGGAGCATCGAGAGCGGCGGCCGCTCGGCACGCCTGCATGGTGTTTTTGACCTCGCTCAAGGTGTCGTGACACAACGGGCAGCGCAGCGCATGCTCAGCAAATGTCTTGTGGACATCAGGCTTGAGCGTGCCCTCCAGGTAATCTGTCAGCCGATCCTCGAAATCATCACAAAGCATTACGTTTTCTCTTCCCGCCCCTCAACAATTGTGTAATCGTCTGCTTCGCTCCCCAGCGAGCAGCCAACTAAACTTCGCTTGCCGCCAAAACTTTCATACGCCGTAAAATCTTCGCTAACTCAATACGTCCTCGGTTTATTCGCGATTTCACGGTCCCTTCCGGGATTTTTAAAAGATCGACGATTTCCTGATAACTCAATTCTTCAATGTCTCGAAGAATCACGCAGGTCCGTAAATCGGGCGAAAGCTTATCTATTCCAGCCTGGACCTGTGCGCCTAATTCGCGCCGCTCCATCTCCTGGTGCACCGAACGCGAAACTGTATGAAGGTGATAAGTGTGGTCTGCCAGGTCGTCGGCCCGGTTGTCGTGAGGCGTGCGCTGCCGTTTCCGGTAGTCATCTATGATGAGATTCCGCGCCAAACGCATCAGCCAGTTCTGCAAATCACCTTGCTTAGCGTCGTACTGCTCCAAAGATCGATAAACCCTGACAAAAACTTCCTGCGTCAAATCCTCTGCTGTGTCCGCTCGCGACGTGAAACGGTAAGCGAGGTTGTAAATTCGGCGTGAGTACGTGTGGACAATTTCCTCCCAGGCCGCGCCATCACCGGCACGACACCTGCGAACTAACTCGGCTCCTTCGTTGGCAGCCAAAGCTCTTGCAGCCCCCACTTTTTTCTTCTCCGCCTGACTAATTAGGGTTCCTGCCATTCGACTCAGGTCATTCCCCCGTGTTCAGGCGGAATTACGATTCGCCGGACAGGAAAGTTCCGGCAAAGCCGGAGAGCCCGAAATGACGCCCGGCTGACTCACACGCACCCGGCGATTCCGCGGATTATCACTGACTTCGGGGTTCTTGCTCCGAGTAATGAACTGTAGTAGCCTTCCGGCGCGGCCCAATATCTTGTGGTTCACGTTCTGCCAAGTCAAGCGGTTTACTAATTCTTGAAGTCTACTACCCGCAAATACGTTGAGTTCGGAGCCTTCTCCCTGCTCGCCATCGCTATTCTCTGGTGGTTTGGCAGACACCTCGATTGGACGGAAGTTCGCGTCGCTGTTGGGCGAGCGAATCCTTACCTGCTGGGGTTGGCTTTGGTAGTGATTTGCTCGACTTATTTTCTGCGCGCGGCGCGCTGGCGCGCTTTGCTCGCACCGCTTACTCCAGCGAGCATACGAAATCTCTTTATCGCTACAACTGTTGGGTTTGGAGCGCTCTTCTTGTTCGGCAGGATGGGGGAGGTCGTTCGCCCAGTGGTTTTGCCGATGCGAGATCCGAAGATTCGACCGAGTGCCTCATTCGTCACGATCATGGTAGAGCGCATTTACGACATGCTGGCAATCGTAGTTTTCTTCGCGGCAAATCTTATCTGGATGAAACCGCCAGCCAATTCATCGGTTGAGTTCAATCGAGTTCGCTTTATCGGAATTTTCATGCTGGTCGCGGTGCTGTTCGGCGTCTTTCTGATGACGCTTTTCAGAAAGAACTCGCAAACGGTGATTGATCGCGTGAGGAAGATTCTTGAGCACCGCAGTTTCATACCGTCGCGACTTACAAATGCCTTCATTAGGATTCTTGAACAACTTGCCAGGGCGCTCCGAGTTTTAGTTAACGCACGCGAGCTGGCGGTAACAATCGGCTGGACCGTACTGCTGTGGGTTGGAATTGCGCTCGGCAACTGGCTGGTTCTGCGCGCTTTTGGGCTTAATTTTGGAATAACAGAGACTGTGTTTGTTATGGGCTGGGCTCTGGTAGGCTCATTGGTTCCAACACCTGGAGGAGCAGCAGGCGCCTTCCACGCAGCCACGGCGGGGGCTTTGATTTTTCTGGGTATTGGACGGGAAACGGCAGCGGCGATTTCCATTGTGTTACATCTGGTGGATTTTGGCCCCGCTCTAATCATAGGGCTTGTCTACATCCTGCGCCGCGATGTCAACCTATCTAACCTGCGCGCGCTCACGTCGTCGGAAACTGTAGAACACGCAATTGAAGACGAACCAATTCTGCCTGACAATAATTACGGCGATGGCCAACTAAAGGCTGTAGCTGCACGCGATTGAACCTGGGGTGCTACGAATCGAAATCCATCGTTTGAGGACAATCCGATGAAATGTCCATTCTGTGGTTATCTTGAAGATAAGGTAGTGGATTCACGAGAGTCTCGCGAGGGTGAGGCTATTCGTCGTCGCCGGGAGTGTTTGAGATGCGAACGCAGATTCACTTCGTATGAACGCATCGATGAGATTCCCTATATGGTGATCAAGAAAGATGGGCGCCGGGAGCCCTTTGATCGCAACAAAGTAATGGCTGGCTTGTTACGAGCCTGTGAAAAACGCCCGGTACCTTCGTCGAAGCTCGACTCGATCGTGAACGCGATTGAGAAGTATGTGCAGGAGTCGTCTGAGCGGGAAAGACCGACTAGCAAGATAGGCGAAATGATCATGCGTCGGCTCAAAGAACACGATAAGGTTGCATACGTGCGTTTCGCGTCGGTGTATCTTGAATTTGAGGACGTTTCGGAATTTATGACCGAGCTTAAACAGCTGGTGCGCACGCGGCAAGCCGGTTCCGCAAGCAAGAAGAATTAGTTCGGGGAACCGGTTGATGCTCTATTACTAATGATTAAACCCGCTCGTGCCACAGGTCTCGAACGTCTCGAACTACAGCGCCTACGCGATCGCGTGGGGCGCTTGTTCGCTGCTTTGCAGGAAGCCACCGTCGCGGAAGAACCACTCGCGTCGGACACCTGGGCGCCGCCCGTTGATCTTTGTGAAACGGTTGACGCAATCGTTCTGCGCGTCGAGCTTCCGGGTCTTACGGCCGATCAGATTAGGGTCGGGGCCACGAATACTCAGCTTCGGATCTGGGGCGAGAAGAAGCGTAGCAAGCCGCGAAACCGGATCCTGTCGCATCTGTGTTCTGAGCGGAGCTATGGCAAGTTTTGCCGCTTGGTTCCGTTGCGTTGGACTGTCAGTGTGCAGGACGCCACCGCGGAATTGGCAAACGGTATCCTCCTGGTAAGGTTTCCGAAGATCGAGGATCGCCGCGGCGCGGAATTCAGAATTAAGGTCAAGGAGGAGAGCACCGAATAAAACCGGGCGCTGTTGAGTAAACGAACGGTCGGGATATATCAATTATGGCCATCATAAAAGAAACAGAAATTACCGAAGACATCGATGTTGCTGACGGCAGTCAGGAACTACAGATTCCAAATGAACTACCGGTGTTGCCGCTTCGCGACATCGTTATCTACCCGTTCATGATAGTGCCGCTGTTCGTGTCGCGGGAAAAATCGATTAGAGCGGTTGACGAAGCGTTAGGCGAAAACCGGATGATCCTGCTGGCGTCGCAGAGAGACCTTGATAAGGAAGAGCCCACCGCTGAAGACCTCTACAAAGTGGGAACCGCTGCCGTGATCATGCGGATGCTGAAGCTTCCTGACGGGCGTATTCGAATCCTTGTGCAGGGCCTCGCTCGCGCTGAAATTGAATCCGTTGAAACCAGCGGCGAATACATCAGGGCACGCGCGCAAGTGGTGCAGGAGATACTTCCTCCGGAACGCTCACTTGAAGTTGAGGCACTGATCAGGAACGTCCGGGCCTCAATGGAGAAGGCGATCAACCTGGGCAAGAACATCTCACCGGAAGTGATGGCGATAATTGCGAACCTGGACGACGCCGGGCGCCTCGCGGACCTGTCGGCCTCGAATCTCGAGCTTAAGGTTGAAGATGCGCAATCGGTTTTGGACATCGCTGACACCACGGCGCGGCTGCGGCGCGTAAATGAGCTGCTGAACAAAGAGATCGAAGTGTTGACTGTCCAGCAGGAGATTAATACTCAGGCGCGCGCTGATATCGACCGTTCACAACGCGAGTTTTACTTGCGTCAACAGATGAAGGCGATTCAGAGCGAGCTGGGGGAAGGGAATGAGCTGGCTGAAGAAGTTGCGCAGTTCAGGGAAAAGATCGAATCCTCCAATATGCCGAAGCCGGCCGAGGACGAAGCTTTGCGGCAGTTGAAGAAGTTGGAACGGATGCATCCGGATGCTGCCGAAACGGCGACGTTGCGCAACTGGATGGAGATTATGACTGACCTCCCCTGGTCGAAGTCATCTGTTGATAACCTCGATCTGCAGAAAGCTGAACAGATTCTCAATGAAGATCACTACGGTCTCGAGAAGGTCAAAGATCGAATAATTGAAGCGCTGGCAGTTCGTAAGTTGAAAGAGAAACCCAAAGGGCCAATTCTTTGTTTGGTCGGACCTCCCGGAGTCGGCAAGACTTCGCTCGGCCGGTCGATTGCGCGCGCGCTTGATCGGAAATTTATGCGCTTGTCATTGGGCGGCGTTCATGATGAAGCCGAGATTCGCGGGCACCGTAGAACTTACGTGGGCGCCATGCCGGGCCGCGTAATTCAAGCCATCCAACAAGCGGGGACAAACAACCCATTGATCATGCTGGACGAGATCGACAAGGTAGGCGCAGATTTTCGTGGCGATCCCTCGTCAGCCTTGCTTGAAGTACTCGACCCGGAGCAGAACAACACATTCCGCGATAACTATCTGGGAGTAACGTTTGATTTGTCGAACGTCATCTTCATGACCACCGCAAACGTGCTGGACACGATCCAGCCCCCGTTGCGTGATCGCATGGAGGTGATTCGACTGGCCGGATATACAGAAGAAGAAAAGCGCGAGATTGCGATCCGGCATCTATTGCCGAAGCAGATGGAAGAGAACGGCATCACTTCGAAAGATCTACATATTTCCAAAACTGCCTTAACCGCTTTAATTCAGCAATACACGCAGGAAGCGGGTCTGCGACAATTGGAACGTGAGATCGGCAGGATTAGTCGAAAGGTGGCCAGACGCATCGCCGAAGGCCACAAAGGTTCCGTTCGCGTCTCGCTGAAAAATATCCACGAGTTTCTCGGCGCGCCAAAAGTGATTCCGGAGGAAGTGTTGAAGAAGGACCAGATTGGCGTAGCCACGGGCCTGGCCTGGACTGCCGTTGGCGGAGACATACTCTTCATCGAAACACTAAGAATGAAAGGTAAGGGCAACCTGGTCATGACGGGACAGTTGGGCGAAGTGATGCGCGAGTCGGCACAGGCGGCATATTCCTACGCGAAGTCGCGAGCTAAGGAGCTCGAGATCAATGAAGACGATTTCAATAATTACGATCTTCATATCCACATTCCTGAGGGAGCAATTCCGAAGGATGGCCCTTCCGCCGGCATCACGCTGGCGACTGCGATGGTGTCAGCGCTTTCGCTGCGTCCAATCAGAAAAGACGTGGCGATGACAGGTGAAATTACTTTGCGCGGAAATGTGCTTCCGGTGGGGGGCATCAAGGAGAAGGTCCTGGCGGCACGACGCGCACGCGTATCCACGATAATCCTGCCGGCGCAGAACAAGCGCGACCTGGACGAGGTTCCGAAGGAGCCGTTCAAAGACATCCGCTTCGTCTTCGTCGACAACATGCGACAGGTGTTTCGGGAAGCGTTGAAAGAGAAGGTAGTTCCGCCGGCCAGTTCAGGCCCACGACCGCAAAGAGTTCCGCAAGCCGCGTCAGGGCGCGAGATCTAGCAGATTTTGGAGTGCGGCGGCTTGACGCCGCTTTCTCTCGATTCCTGGAGTGCTGTTATCAACTCTGGCTCGTGATGCTCGCCGTCTGCTCGCCGATTTCATCCGACGCAGACAGCGGCGTCAAGCCGCCGCAGTCCAAACTAGGACAAAGCTGTTTCCCTGGCGATGAAAAACTCCTGACTGTTAAAAGGTCTTTCGCCCGGTTCAAGCGCAACTTTCGTATACGATCCATCGGGTTGCAGCTCACGGGCTTTGGTGTTATCGCGCAGGTACGCCCCCAGCATCACGTCCTTCAGATAGTGCTTGAGCGATGGATCGGAAACCGGTGCTACAACCTCAATCCGGTAGTTGAGATTACGTGACATCCAATCGGCACTGCCGATGTAAATCTCACCGTTGCCGCCATTCGCAAAGTAAAACACACGACTATGCTCGAGAAATCTGCCGATGATGCTTCTCACGGTAATATTTTCTGACAGGTTTGGAACGCCCGGGCGCAGCATACAAACGCCACGAATGATCAGGTCAATCTTCACTCCTGCGCCGGAAGCTTCATAAAGCTTCTCGATCAATTGCTTGTCCGCGAGCCGGTTTATTTTTGCGACGATTCGTGAAGGTCGGCCGGCTTGTTGATGATGAATTTCACGATCGATGAGCTCGTTAATCTTTTCGCGCATGTTGACGGGTGCAACAGATAGCTTCCTGTAATCCATCTGCCGGGAGTATCCCGTCAAATAATTGAAGAGCTCAGTTGCGTCAGCCCCTACAGCCTCATCTGCTGTAAACATTCCGACGTCGGTGTAGAAACAGGATGTCGTTGGATTGTAATTACCCGACGCAACGTGGACATATCGTTTCAGGGAATCACCTTCGCGCCGTACCACCTGCGTAAGCTTCCCGTGGGTCTTTAAGCCCAACACTCCGTAGACCACATGAACGCCAGCTTCGTCCAGCTTTCGCGCCCATTCGATATTGTGTTCTTCGTCGAATCGAGCTTTGATCTCAATCAACGCGGTAACCTGTTTGCCCTTCTCGCTGGCGCGAATGAGGGCCGGGGGAATTGGTGATTCTGGCCCTGTCCTATAAAGGCAGATCTTAATGGCCACAACATCAGGGTCGTCCACGGCTTCATTAATAAAATCGGTAACGGTCACATACGAATCAAAGGGATGGTGGAGAAGTATGTTCTGTTCCTTGATAACGTCGAAGAGTGGCGTTTTTCCCAGCCATTCGGGAATGGCGGGACTGAAGGCCTCAAATTTCAGATCCGGCCGGTTTAGGTCATAGAGGGCTGAGAATTCCTGTAAGCTGAGCGGAGCGTCTATTTTGTAAACATCTTCCGACTGCAGTTCCAGCGACTCCGTCAGATAATTGATCATTTCCTCAGGCATCCCGGCTGAGACTTCAAGACGGACCGGTGTGCCAAAGCGACGTTTGCGAAGCTCCTGCTGTATGACGCGCAGCAGGTCCTCAGCTTCGTCCTCTCGAATCTCAATGTCTGCATCGCGGGTCACCCGGAAGCGGTGACATTCTCCGGGAATCATCCCGGGGAATAGCGATGCGATATTCGATTCGATCAAATCCTCCACCAGCACAAACTTGCTCCCAAGCCTCCCGACCGGGATCAAACGCGGGACAAGAAGTGGGACCTTGATTCGAACAAACCGCGGTTCTTGTTTCTGTTTTGGATCCGCTACCGACTTGCCCTCGGGCGCTCGCACCATGAGGCCGAGATTCAAACTGAGTGGGGAGATGTAAGGAAAGGGATGGCTTGGATCCACAGCCAACGGAGTCAAAACCGGGAACACCTTTTCCGTGAAGTATTCATTTAACCCGTCCTGCTCTTTATGGCTTAACGTATCGTAGTCCACGACGTGAATGTTCTGAGCAGCCAACTGCGGAAGTATTTCCTCGCGAAGGCATTTCGATTGTTGTTCGAGCAGGTCAATTACTCT
>JBGTCM010000228.1:0-2714 GCA_041748795.1 Pyrinomonadaceae bacterium | reverse complement strand
GAGTGGCGGCCGATACCTGGCCAGGGGCCTGATAAATTTTTGCAGCTGTTGTCGGCAGTGGTCGAGGCGGAGAAGAAATCCGATCCCGGGCTCGAGTTTGAAGTGGATGCTGCACGCACGGATGGAGGGTATGAAACGTCTCCCGATTCCCGTCTGGTTGGTCTTCTTGAACAAGTTTGCGGACAAACGGCCGGCACCGTCGCATTCGGCACGGAAGCCGCTCAGATGACGGCGCTGGGTGCGGAATCGGTGGTCATGGGACCGGGAGACATTCGCGTTGCGCACCGCACCGGTGAGTTTGTGCCGGTTGCTGAACTCGAGCGTTGTGTTGAGATATTGAAGGATTCGATAGGAAAGTTGTGTGTTTCTGAATGATCCTGCTTCTTTCGAGTGCGGCGGCTTGACGCCGCTTTCTGTTTCGTAGGAGATATCTGACGATTAATGGTGGCCTGCTGGGGGTCTGCTGCTAAAGGAAAAGCGGCGTCAAGCCGCCGCACTCCAAAGAGGCGCTTCTCATCCATCGAGGCAACTAGGTAGCGCTTTGTTCCATCGGAACAGTTCACAGCTTTACTAACGAAAGCCATAGTTCTAATCAAATGCACTCCTTTTTTAAGTATTTCTTGACCGTTTTGGCCCTGCTGACTTGCGCTCTCAGCGCGGTTAGTCAGTCTCCGCCGCCGGCATCCCCGATTACCAATCGCGAGCTCGTAACGCTCGTTTACCAGTTGCCTCAACACCCGGAGCGACGCGATGAAGTGGTAGAGGAAATACGCAAGCGCGGCATTGCGTTTCAACTCACCGACGGCATGCGCTCCCTGGTCGCCAGCAAGAGCGGAAATGATGTGCTGCTGCGTCGCACACTCGAAGAAGCGGAACGCAGAAGGGTAAACCCCAAAACTTCCGCTCGGCCGGCGGAGGCCGAAGCCAACGATCTGCTCGAGCGCACGCGCGAAGCGACGCTAGCCGCCGCTCAGACCATGCCCGACTTCATCGTCAAGCAGCTGATCAAACGTTCGGTTGCTTACGGCACCACCAATAACTGGCTACCCCACGACAACCTGACGATCGCGGTCGGCTACCGTGCCAACGCTGGTGAACAGTACAAAGTGCTGGCGAAGAATGGCATGCCGCTGGGCCAGGATGTAACGGAAGGAAGTAGCTATAGCAAGTATGTAGGCGGGGCCAGCTCGAGCGGCGTTGAATATATTTCAGCGCTGGCCGATCTTTTCAAACCGGAATCCAAAACCGAATTCCGTTTGGCTGACACGGACCTAATCCGCGGCCGTCGCACCCTGGTCTACGAATACGAAATCAAGAAACTGTTTTCGAAACTCACCCTTAGCGCGGGGGATGCGACGGTAGGCGCCGGCTCGCGAGGTCGCGTCTGGATCGATCGTGAATCTAATCGTGTGCTGCGTTTCGAGCAGATTGCCACTGAGATACCAGGCGACTTCCAAATCCACGCTGCCAGCACGACCATCGATTACGACTGGGTTACTATTGCCGACATTAAGTATTTGCTGCCCACTAATTCAGATTTGCGATTGACGAGTGTTACCAGGGACTTGACACTGCAAAGTCGCAACGAAATTCGTTTTCGTGGTTATCAGAAATTCGGCGCCGAGTTGAAGGTGATCGATGAGATCGATGAGAAAGACTTTCCACCCGAGAAACCGTAGCCTTCAGTTATGCGCGCTCGCCTGTCTGCTGACGCTGGTCCCCATTAACAGTGCTCTATCCCAGGCCCGGCCAGACAAAGAGTACCTGCTTTACGTTCTCTCCGAAGCGGCTGACAAGATTTCTCTAGTTCGTTTTGGACCCGCCGGCGCCCGCGTCGATCGCGAGTTTGCTACCGGCGACATGCCCACCGACATCGATGGCCCACACGGCCTCGCCATTTCTCCTGATAAAAAGTCATATTACGTTTCTCTGGCGCACGGCCGGCCGTTTGGTTCAGTCTGGAAATATTCAACTACGGGCGATCGCGTGTTGGGCCGCGTAACGCTGGGCCACTTTCCGGCGACGATGGACATTAACGCCGACGGCAGCCTGCTCTATGTAGTCAACTTCAACCTGCACGGCGACATGGTGCCTTCGTCAGTTTCCGTAGTGGCAACTGAGCCCATGCTTGAAGTCGCGCGCATCAGGACTTGTGCAATGCCGCACGGTTCACGTTTGAACCCACAGGGAACCAAACATTACTCGGCCTGCATGATGGATGACATGCTGGTGGAGATTGACACCCAGACGTTGAAAGCTTCACGTCACTTTCTTCTGACGAAGGGACGCGAGATGGGAATGACCGGCGCTCCTGGTATGTCTCAACAAAAAGCTACGAAGAAGCACGACATGGGCGGGCATGGAATGGAACCTCCCAAGCCCGGCGATGTTTCCTGTTCACCGACCTGGGCGCAACCATCCGCTACGGGCGAGTCTGTTTTTGTAGCGTGTAATAAGTCGGACGAGATTGTTGAGATCGATGCAACGGGCTGGAAGATCAAGCGTCGCATTCCTGCGCGTCCCGGAGTATATAATGTTGCGGTCACAAAGGACGGATCGCGGTTGATCGCAACCAACAAACGCGATCAGTCGGTTTCTGTGCTGGACATTAAGAGCGGTCGTCAGCTGGCAAGAATACCGACACGAAGGAAAGTGCTTCACGGGGCGGTCATTTCACCGGACGACAGGTATGCATTTGTTTCAGTTGAAGGCAT
>JBGTCM010000227.1:0-2729 GCA_041748795.1 Pyrinomonadaceae bacterium | reverse complement strand
TAACTTGAGAGGATGATACCAAGACCGCCGTTCCAAGTCCAAGGGCGAATTTTGCAAGACCTTTCAGCATGAAGTCACTACCACCTCACGGTAGCGGGCTCAAGGAGTGACTTCATGACCCGAGTAGCTCTTATGGGCTTTTTCCGAGGACTACTAAGTCCGGTTTCATGGCCTCGATCGACACCTGGCGCGCCACTTCCTCAGCCACGCGTCTAAACGCCTTTGCCTGTGGCGAATCCGGATGACCGACTACTACCGGCGAGCCTTTGTCGCCGCCCTCTCGAACCTCCATGCCCAAGGGAACAATTCCAAGCAGAGGCACGTGATACATCGCTGCCAGTTTCGCCCCGCCGCCTTCGCCAAAAATGTTGTAGCGATTCCCCGTGTCCGGAGCGATGAAGTAGCTCATGTTCTCGATAATTCCCAGGATTGGAATCGCGACCGTCTCAAACATCCGCAGCGCCCGCCGCACATCTGCAACCGCCACGTCCTGTGGAGTAGTCACTAAAACAGCGCCTTGAACCGGCACTAGCTGGGCCAGCGACAACTGCACATCGCCTGTGCCCGGCGGCATGTCGACAATCAAATAATCCAGCTCGCCCCATTTCACGTCTGACAAAAACTGTTTCACCAAACCATGCAGAATTGGTCCACGCACGATCATCGGCTTGTCGCCCGGCTGCAGCAGCGCCATCGACATCAGTTTGACGCCGTAAGCCTCGATCGGAACCAACTTGTTTACGTCCACTTCAGGCCGCGCATCTGCAGCGCCAAGCATAATCGGCACGTTTGGTCCATAGACATCGATGTCCATTATCCCAACACGCGCGCCATCGAGTGCGAGCGAGACAGCGAGATTTACCGCGACTGTCGATTTCCCAACGCCACCTTTCCCGGATGAAACGGCGATGATGTTGCGGATGCCTTCAATGGCCAGCTTGTCTCCAATGCCTCTGCCCTTGGGCACCTCCGCATCCATGGTTACGGCGACTGATGTGACACCCGGTAAAGCGCTCACAAGCTCCTGCGCCGCACTCTCCATTTCGGCTTTCACCGGGCATGCCGGCGTAGTCAGCACGATGCGGAAAGAGACCGCGCCGCCGTCGATCTTGAGGTCCTTAATAAACCCCAGCGTAACGATATCCTTATGTAGATCCGGGTCCTGGATCTGGCGCAATGCGTCTAATACGAGTTGTTCAGTTACTTGTGACATAGGAGTTTGGCAAAGGATTTATGACTTGCCAGAGCGTAGCTGATCGATTGTTGTAACGCAAACGACTGGTCTGCGTATATGTAAAGCAAACTGTTAGTTTGCTTTGGTGGGTCAAGAGACAGGCTGATTTTTATAACGACTTGTTGCGGGGTCCGCAAACTAACAGTTTGCGTTACCACTACTGAACCTTCTCAATTACCAGCGCGCTATTCTTGGATCCAAATCCGATGCAGTTGCACAGCGCAACCTGAACTTCTGCTTTCCGGGCGTGGTTAGGAACGTAGTCTAGATCGCATGCAGGATCGGGCTCATCAAGATTGATTGTGGGAGGAATCATTCCCGTTTCCATGGCGCAGAGTGCTGCTCCGAGACCCGCCGCTCCGCTGGCGCCCTGTGGATGTCCAATTTGAGATTTCGTTGCCGACATCGGCGTCTTGATTGCTCGACCATCCAGAGCCAATTTGAGAGCGCTGGTTTCGATTCGATCATTGAGAACGGTAGAGGTGCCATGGAGATTTACGTACCCGACGTCAGTTGGGCCACGCCCGGCCGCTTCAAGCGCAATCTTCATAGCGCGCGCCGGCTCATCTCCACTTTCTTCCAGTCGCACACGGTGATAGGCATCGCAGGTTGCGCCGTAACCCGAAATCTCTCCGTAAATCTTTGCTCCACGATTTTTGGCCCGCTCGTATTCTTCGAGCACATATATCCATGAGCCTTCACCCAACACAATGCCGGATCGATTGAGCGCGAAAGGTCGTGACGCGCGATGCGGCTCCTCGTTCCAATCGCTGGTCAAGACCGTCATCAAGTTAAAGCCGGCGAGAATGCCAGGTGCGATGGGAGCGTCGACGCCGCCTGTTAGCATCACGTCCTGGCGACCGAGTGCAATGTGTTCCGCCGCGTAGGCCATCGCGTCAGTTGAGCTCGTACAACCGGTTGAGACGATGTGGGAAAGTCCACGGAGACCAAACGCCATCGACAGCTCGCTCGATAGACCCCCGTGTGTTGAGGATGGAATCGTATACACACTCGCCTTGTAAGTGGGCCCAACGTACCAGTATTCATACTGCTGTTCTGTGAATGCCAGACCGCCACCGCCGGTCCCCAATACGACTCCAATGGATCTACGATCTTCAAGCGAGAGATCATCAGAGGAAAGTTGTGCGTCCTCGAAGGCTTCGCGGGCGGCTGCCAAAGCCAACGGCACCGTTCGCGGCACGTGCTTGCGATCCTTTGGGTTGAGCTGAGCTTCCCAATCAAAATTCTGAACCTGTGCGGCAATCTTTACCGCCGACTTCGATACGTCAAAAGAATCGATGCGACGAACGCCACTTTCGCCGTTGATCAGGGCATTCCAGAAGGCCTTGCGGCCGATGCCAATCGGCGTGACACATCCCATGCCTGTAATTACCACTCGCCGGAGCCGTTCTAAATGACTAAACATGTAGTTTGATTTCCTGAGTCAGGGCTGAAAGGTCGGATCGCGCGGGCAAAGAATAACACCGCACACGAA
>JBGTCM010000226.1:0-8872 GCA_041748795.1 Pyrinomonadaceae bacterium | reverse complement strand
TCCGTCTCTATTGGCTCTTTATCGGAAGGGGTTAGAAAGAGCGCTAACGCTCCCTCGCCTACGGTGCTCGCGTCCGAACGGTTTAATTGGGCTGGAGTTTACTCCACTGCGAGCATTGGGTTCAAACAAATTACTCAAGACATTCGTGAAGGATTCAGCCCGGAGGGCTGACAGATAGTAGCCGGTGGTCGGAGCGTAGCGCAGACCACCGGTAGATAAGCTAAAGGAATCAGCAACCTGAAGGGTTGCAAGAAAGACTGGCACCCCCTCCCGGGGTGCGAACCAGATGCTGGCTGCTTTCCGGTGGTCTGCGCTTCGCTCCGACCACCGGCTACTTTCTGTCAGCCCTTCAGGCTGGATTATGATCCTGGAGCTCCGCGACGTGGGCCCGCACTGTCTCTCCAAGCGTCTGCAAGTTATAGCCACCCTCGAGACACGAAACGATCCGGCCTTTACAAGTCGCGTCAGCCCACTGCTTGATCGTGCGAGTCAGGGAAATAAAATCGTTGTCCTCGAGCAGCAACTGTCCCAGAGGATCGCCATTGTGAGAATCAAAACCCGCGGAAATTATTATTAGGTCTGGTTTGAATTTCGTTCCAATGTCGTCAAGCGCCGATTCAAACACTCTCTTTTGCTCTGTTGCGGGTGTCAGCGCACGCAATGGCACATTGAGTGTGTAGCCCGCGCCTCGTCCAATTCCGGTTTCACCTCGAGTGCCGGTGCCGGGGTACCACGGATACTGATGCATAGAGAAGAAGTAGACCGATGAATCGTCGTAAAAAACTCCCTGCGTTCCGTTCCCGTGGTGAACGTCCCAATCCACAATCGCAACGCGTTCGATCTCCTGGTAATGGTTCTGCGCGTAACGAGCAGCCACAGCGACGTTGTTAAAAAGACAAAAACCCATTGCGCGTTCAGAAGTTGCATGGTGACCGGGCGGACGTACCGGCACAAAGGCATTCGACGCCTCGCCGCTCATGATCAAATCAATAGCCTGACAAGCAGCGCCTGCACCGCGCAAAGCCGCATCCATTGATCGCATTGAGACGACGGTATCCGAATCGAGATATCCGGTGCCTTCACTGACCACCTTTTCTATTTGTTTATAGAGCTGCGGAGTGTGGCAGGCCTGCACGTCGCCGCGGGGTGCTTCGCGTGCCTGAACTTCGATCAACTTCGACCACAAGGCCGAATCATTTCGCAGTGCCTCCATAACCACGCTGTAGCGCGAAGGCGACTCGGGATGACCTGGCCCAGTGTCGTGTTCTTTGAAAACTGGATGGTGAATGATTGCTGTAGGCATGGGGAAGCAAACATTAAACAGCAGACAGCTAACAGTCAAACCGAAGGCGGCTTTGCCGCTGTCCGTGCGGTAAGCCTATGGCTTACCGATAGCGATCATGTTTTTCTTAGGCTACGCCTGCGCCACTTGGTTTTGTTGGATCCGCACAGAACGGAATTGTCCGCCTGACCGCGGGCACAAGTGCCCTATCTAAACGAGAGGCGTGACTGTCGCCTGCCTCCTGCCTCCTGCCCTTCCTGCTTCCTGCCTTCTGCCCCCTGCGTTCCTGTGTCTTGTTTCAACAACCGATCATGAGGGCAAGTCTGAAAAGCGTACGCCACACCAAGTTGACCTCTTCGCATGCTGATAACTAATTGTCTGGAATATTAGGACTTCGGGCCCAAGCAAGAGTATTTCGCGTCTGGGAATGGGGCTTGCACATGTCCTGAATGGAGCTTCCCACGAATCTCCGACGATTTTAAGTCTTTTCGCTTTCACTACTAGGAGGATCGATCCATGGCATACGATGATGAGCAGGCTCGCAAGAGCAGGTTGGTTGTAGAGACGCCAAACACAAGACGCGAAGTGACGACCACTGAGGCCGTTCGCAACGATCGAGGGGGAGTTTCAGGAGCTACAGTTGGGATAGTAGTCGTTGTCGCCGTCGCGCTGATAACGATTGTGGTCCTGTTCCTGATGAATAACCAAAACACGGATACGGTTAATGCAAACCTGTCCGAGCAACCGGTACAGCAGCAACCCGTGATCGTGCAGCAGCCCGCGCAGCAACAACAGCCGCCTGTGATCATCCAACAGCCGGCGCCGGTAACTGCCGCCCAACCTCCGGTGATCATTCAACAGGCGCCGAGCGCTGGAACCACCTCCACGGGTTCCGCGGATGGCGGCATTCAGACAGCTATCGACAAGAAAATTACCGACGATCCCGTCCTGGCCGCTTTGGGCATCACGGCCACCGTTCTCGATGGCAAGGTGACGCTAACGGGCACAGTCAAAGACGAGATGTTGAAGACGCAGGTTGAACGGGCGATTCGTGCGATTCGCGGCGTCAGACAGGTGGACAATCAGATTGTTGCTATGGGGTAAGTAGGCCGCGTAACAAGTGCCTAGTGACTAGTGACAAGTCAGAAGAAAGAAGGCGTCGTGCAACCACGACGCCTTCCTTTTTTTGTGGAGATTATAACTGTGGACCATCACGCTTGTGACTTGTCCACTTGTCACTTGTCACTTGTTACCTGTCACTCGCGCTCAGTACCCCTCCGTATGCTGCCGCAGCCATTCATCCAACTCTTCTTCCGTCGGTTCTCGACCAAGTTCCTGACGTAAACGTTGGTGAAGATATTCGTGTTCTGTCCGGGCAATTTCGCTTAGCTCGGACGTCTCCGGCTGTTGGTCTTCAGGCTCTTTATTGCTCAACGTCATAAACCTTGATTTCAGCGGTTGTAAGTGATGTTTCAATTGCCAGCGTCGCGTTTTCGCAACTTAGAAGCAAACGACGCCGTTCGGCCTGCTCAAAGAAGTTCACCTCGCAGATTTCGCAATGTTGGGCATCTCCTTGAAAAGGAACAGCCTTCATTCGCAACAACTGCTCGGCACTCCAATTATCGCTCAAGAGCAGATCGGTGTCAGCCCTAATCTCGTTTCTTGCCTGATCGTCCAACTCGAGTTCGCCTATTGCGACCGGGTGCGGCAGCAATGACATTTCGCCATCAAGGAAAATCGCCCAGACGAATCCGATATTCAACAAAACATGTAGCGCTTCGTCGAAAACAAAATAACCAAGCACGGTTGCGCCCAGCACATGTGCAATGACGTGGTCCTGATGTGTTGTTGTTTCTTTCGGGATCCAGGGCTCGGTCATAAGAGGAGTTTTGTACTCTGAACGACAGGCTTGAAGTTTAGAGTTCAACCTTTAGGTTGTGCTCTTTGCCGCCATGCGAGATAGCTTCTTCCCCACCCAGCAAGCTAAAGCTTGTAATCTATACACCTGTAGTCTATACGCCCCTAATCCCGCTCTGCGGTTCACGCACGACATTCCGGATCACACCTAACCTCGCAAGCAAACGTATCGTATAGCCTGAAATGTCGACTTCAAACCACCGCCAGCCATGAATTGCCGATGCCGGTCGCGCATGATGGTTGTTGTGCCATCCTTCCCCTAAGGTAAGTAGCCCGAGCCACCAAACATTTCGGCTTTCATCTTTGGTTTCATTTGGCCGTTTTCCTAAAACATGACAGACGCTGTTGATGCTCCAGGTCAGATGCCAAAGCGTTAACGTCCTTACCACGGTACCCCAGAGCACCCCTCGCCAGCCGGCGACGGCAAAACAAATTACTCCGGTCAGCAGCCATGGCAGTACAAACAGGAACTTGTAATCCAAAACCCTTAACCACGGGTCCTGGGCCGACACGTCAGGCACCAGCTCGCGATAATCGCAGCCTTCCTTTGCGTCCTTTTTTACGACCCAGCCGACATGTGCATGGAAGAACCCCATCAATGGTGAATGAGGATCGCCGCCCTTGTCAGCCATTTGATGGTGACGCCGGTGTATCGCCGCCCAACGTGCCGGGCCGCCCTGTAGAGCTGCAGCTCCGGCCCAGGTGAGTATCCGTCGCAGCCAACGGGGAGACGCAAAACCGCGATGCGTAAGCAGGCGATGATAACCAATGCCGATCGCAAATGTGGTGATTAAGTAGAGACCCAGAAACAAGATGAGGTCCACACGACGCGGCCAATACCAGAAAGCTAGTAGACCGGTGGCGTGTAAACTCGCTACAAGAAAAGTGTGGGTCCAATTCAGCTGGGAAAACCAGCGAGGTGTGTGTAAAGATTCGTCCGTTATCATTCTAAATAGTGTTCGCTTAAACGCGACTGCAAGGCTACGGGCACTGTTTTCCAGGTCGCGAGCGAGAGCGACTGACGGATAAAGGCTGCATCTATGACCCGCGCGGCGCGCCATTTTCCGATGGTCGCTTCGAAGAACCAACGATAGTAAGGCCCATCGCCACGCCTGCTGTAAAACACGTCATCGCCGGAAGCGACGACGCTTGATGCAGTTGCGGTATAGATTCTAACTCCGTTCACTTTTGTGGGTCCTGCTATTGAATCGCTACCGTGAAAGCTGGTAACCGTGTCTGGCTGCATCGTATCCGTCCTTTGCTCTTTCAAATCAAACCCGCGTTCGCTGCCGCAATAATTCGTTCCTCGTCTGTGTCGAATTTTGTGAAAGGAACCAGGCCTCTTTTCACTTCTTCCAAGGCGATACTTGTGTTTCGGCGCCTGCTCTTGTCGGCTTCGATTCTGGGCTTCGAGCCGTGGAGAAGTTGTTTGGTTCTTAACCCGGCGACGATGATCAGGCGAAAGCGGGAGTCGATCCCCGGCCACGTGCCCTCGTTTGCCACGCCAGTCAAACCGTTGTCATTTACTTTGTATGGGTTTGTCATTAAGTAGTTTTGCTTTCTTTGATGAGGCCCCCGCAGGCCTGGTAAGTTCTTACAAGTAAACACTCGCTAGAAGAAACAGCGCCGGCACCGCTAAAACTGCGATGACGAAAACTTGCAACCAGCTCATCGCCGACCTGCGGCAGTTGGGACAACGTATCTTCCATAAGCGCAATATTGTTCCACAGTTATCGCATGACCAGATCATTTAATTTTTGCCACCTGCTGTTTGTTCGTGACCGTTGTGCATCAAGTGGGCGAGCTGTGTATGGTCCAACGGGCGACCCAGACTTAATCTTCTTAAAGGATCCTCGACCATCCAGAAGCAGGCTTTGCCTTCATCCGTCGTCGTCAGATTCTTGAAAGTAATCTCATCGAGCAAAACCGGACGGAAACACTCCATCCCGGGTTCCCGCGAACGCGCCAGCATCGCGTCGCCGGCACTATAAAACACTGGTACGCGATAACGGCCTTCGTCATCGAGCGCAAACCAGTCGCCATTCGCACGCCGCATCGCAACTAAAGAATTCATCGCGCCTACCCCTTGCAAATCAAACGCGCGCTCGCGGTGCTGAAGTAATATGCAGGTCGCGCGTAACTCATCGTTGGTCTCCTGCACGTCCTAACCGCAAGCCGGTTAATCATGTCTTTGCTGCGACCACTGCTTGAACATTGTCTGGTGTCTTCGTCGCGCAACTGAACGGTTTGCGGAGGCGGACGTTGTGCTTGAAGAAGCCGCGTCCCCAAAAGCAGGAATTCGATCGTCCGATTGCGGCTCCACTGACCAGCCGTTGATAAAAGCCCAGCGCGAGTCACGAAGAGCATCACGCCGCCTCGACCGTGGAGTTGATTGATTAGCGACGGGAAAGACGGGTACCAGGGCAGGCGTTCTTGTACCTCGGTAACGCCAGAGAATCATAAACAAAGCTATAAGCGCGCTCTCGATTAAAGTAATGAGTAAAACGATTTTCATAGCGTTCCGAAATCTAAACAAAAAATAATTGCGGTTTTCTTACTGACAAAGGCAGCTCTTCAAAACTCACAAGCGCTTCAGACTCGATGTCGTAGACATCGAAAACGTTCAACAGCTTGGTGGCGTTCATCAATTCTCGAAGGCTCTCAGTCAATTGCAGCAGCTTCAGGGAGCCACCTTTACGTTGCAGCGTAACGTGACTTGCGATCAGTTCGCCCAGTCCGCAGGAGTCCATATAGGTAACACCGGCGAGGTTCAGGAGAATCAACGTCTTCTCTTCCTGTATCAGTGAGCGGATGGACTTGTGTAGAGCGACCGTAGTCCCCCCGGCTCTTACTCGGCCCTTCAGATCGAGCACTGTGACGTCACCGGCGCGGCGCTCGTTAATGTAGAGGTTGATCACTGCGTGCCTGGGTTGACTTTCGTGGGGCTGGCTGTTGACTTCAGGTGATCTGGATGATTCCAGAGGATCTGAGAAGGGAGTAAGCGAACTCGATTCGTAGTGAGCTTACGGCAAAAGAACGGTATATGTCAAATGCAGAATATATTTCGCATGGACAATATCCGTCGGGTGTGGTAAGTAGTGCTGTGCGCGGAGAACCAAATATGATTGAGATTCAAGTGGACCAGTTGCTCGCAGAGCAAAATCGGACCTTTTACTGGCTGGCCAAGGAGACAGGTATTAGTCATACGACTTTGTGGCGCCTGAAGAAGGGCAAAGCGCTGGGGATCAACTTTGAAACTTTGGAGAAGATCTGCCAGACGCTCAAGTGCCAGCCCGGAGACATCATGATCGTGACCAACGGAAACAAGCGCCGCCGCAAGAGCAGTAGTAAAGAAACTCGAGGCAAAAAATGAGTGAACAACCAGTAAAGCCATTCGCCGTTAGATTCGTGGACCTCGAATCGAAAGTGGTTCTTGAATTAATAAACGTCACCGACCAGTCGTATAAAAGTGTGGAGATTCTGACGGTCTTCCTCAAGGACGAATCAAGTCAGGGTGGCCCGTCGCAAGCACACATTCGGTTCGAGGCTGTCAATGCGATTCAACCGAAGTCGAATGTTGCCCTGTCTCACCGAACATGGACCAATGGGCGCGCCGTCGAGGGCGCCGATGATCAACTGGAACGACTCAAGACCCTTAGTGGCGCGGTCAAACCATATGTCCTGGATATTTCGTGGCAGGACGCGGAAGGAAGAACGCGTTTCCAACGAATTCCCGTAGGCCATTGATTACATTCCTCGGTCCTCTTTGAAGAAGGAAATTCTCTTTGAGTATTTGTGAATTTTGCGTGGAGTTTCAAGTAGACAAGACTTGTCGGCTGGGTCTACGACTGCCCAAGTCGATGACCTGTCGTGAGTTTTCACCAACCTTGACGGGCTTTTGCTCTGATGCCAGCGACTTCGTAGACCCCCGGCAAATCGTCCAGATGGCGACTTACTTTGGCATTAAAGGACCGGAGCTGAGGAAGGTTAAGCTTATGGCCTCGCAAGAAGAAAGTAGCAGGTCGATCATTCAATCCGCGGCGGCCTCATCCGGGGACGCCTGATCCGGCAATTGTCCGACACACTTCAGGAAGGTCTGATCAAGTTCATCATCAGTCGATTTGCTCTAGCCCGCGGAGCGCGGCGATAGCGTAAAGCCTAGGGTGGAGCGAAGCGGAACCCCAGGATCGTAACCCCAAGAAATTCTCAGAGCCCGCGGAGCGGGCGATAGCCGATGCGAGTACAACTCGTAATCATTCGACTGTCGGCCGCTCCGCGGGCTTTGAATAATTTCCACAACTTTTCCTGGGGTTCCTTCGCTCCACCCCAGGCTTTACGCTGTCGCCTCGCTCCGCGGGCTTAGGCAAACTACCAGAGTTAACTTATTCAGAGCTTCTCATTAAGTTGGCTCCAAATAGCCTCTAGCCAAACCTCGACAAACTGAAGTGGGTCGGACGATATTCCTAGCTCTCACCATACGCTTCGTTGAGCTTACGAAAGTGATAACCGAGGGCCGCGAGTCGCATCGCCTCTATGAACTTAGTTCGATGATGTGACGCTGCTTCAACAAAAAATCGCCAGAATTCTCTGCGCTCCCGATCCACTACGCCCAGTTTAACCAGCAGACGTGTGAAGGCCGTCACCCCAGCAAGCAGATTGTAGCTCGTCGGTTCGGCGAATGCCTTTGGAGTCCGCTTCAACGAATCCAAGACGCGCTGGTAATACTCGCGCGGAGTGTAGATGGTGCGCATGATGGATATGTAGCCTTCTACCAGGCGCGCCGGATCCATCTTTGGCATAAAGTTTAACGCCGTGTTGGTATTGTTCCCGGTGCTTTCACCCAGGAGACGCCCTTCCTTTTCCAGACGTCGCCACAGCTGCGTGTCAGGAAGCGCAGTCAACAATCCAACCATCGCAAGCGGAATGGCACTGTCGCGGATGAAGTTTATCTGCCGTTCAAAGATGTCATCCGGATCGTTGTCGAACCCTACGATGAAGCCAGCCATCACTTCCATCCCATAACTCTGAATCTTCTTTACTGAGTCGAGTAGGTTACCGCGATTCTGCGACTTCTGTGCTTCCTTCAAACTCTCCTCAACCGGAGTTTCAATTCCGAGGAAAACTTTTCGGAAGCCTGCCCGGCGCATCTCACTAAGCAACTCGTCGTCGTCCGCAAGATTCACGCTCGCTTCCGTCAGCAGCGAAAACGGGTGACCATTACGTTCCTGCCAGTCGGCCAGCACAGGAATTAGTTGTCTCACGTTCTTTTTATTGCCGATGAAATTGTCATCCACGATGAAGACCGTACCTCTCCAACCGATGTCCCGCAGCGCATCCAGTTCGGCAATCATTTGTTGATTGCTTTTTGTGCGTGGCACGCGTCCGTAAATCTCGATGATGTCGCAAAACTCGCAGTTGAATGGACAGCCTCTGGAATACTGCACCGACATCGAGCTATAGCGTTTGATGTCCGCGAGTTGAAAGTCGGCTACCGGTGTTGTCGAAAGTGGAGGCCGGTCGATAGCCTGGTAAGTTCTCTTCGCTTCGCCATTGGCGAGGTCTTTTACGAACTCGGGCAGCGTGCTTTCCGCCTCCCCGATAAAAATATGATCTGCTTCCGGCAGATCCTCTATTGTCGTTGTGATGTATGGACCACCAATCACAACCCGTTTT
>JBGTCM010000225.1:0-1843 GCA_041748795.1 Pyrinomonadaceae bacterium | reverse complement strand
GTCCCCGCGGCGAGGCGCGTCGCAAATTCACGTGCCGCCTCTTCCGTGTCAGAGTCGCCAAGCTCCGCCCAGTAGGTCTTCAGGACCTCATCCCGAGCAGCACCAGCGACATCAGCCGCAAAGAGCATTTGCAAGGCGCACTCACGCGCCTTACGTCGCGAACCCATAATATTTCAATAATGAATTATGAATGATGAATGATAAAAAAAGCCCACTTCATTGTTCATCGCTCATTGCTCATCGTTCTCCGAAGACTTCCTTGTAAAGATTCACCAACTCGACCGCCGTGGTGGCGGCCTCAAAGCCTTTATTGCCCAGTTTGACACCAGCGCGTTCGATTGCCTGGTCCAGGTTGTCCGCCGTAATCACTCCGTAAACGACGGGTACCCCGGTCTGCAAGCCGGCCTCACCAATGCCTCGGGTTACTTCCCCCGCGATGTAATCAAAATGTGGAGTTTGGCCACGTATGATTGTGCCCACGCATATCACAGCATCAAACTTTTCCGACTCTGCCAGCCGTAGCGCCAGCAACGGAATTTCGAAGGCGCCGGGAACTCGATAAACGTCAACCTGTTTCTGATCGGCTCCCAGACGCTCCAGCGCGTCCATTGCTCCATCGATCAAACGGGAACTGATGAAGTCGTTCCAACGACTCGCAACAATCGCAAAACGGAATCCTCCGGCATTGAGATTTCCTTCATGGATGATAGGTTGCAAAAACTTGCGACTCCATTTCGAGGAGATAACCGGAACAATTCGAGTATATGTGAAGCATTTCGGAGCGGCAAGTTAGGGGTTTGTGCAGTACAGGCATTCTGCCTGTCTCCCGTTCGTTCGTGAGATTTCGAATCCATTCGGGCATCGTCCACGCCTACGATCTTCGTGTAACGTTTCCCCACGCTCCGCTTCGCTGCGCGTGGGGCTTATATTCTTCCGACTGCTTCGCAGCCTCGGCGCCCCCGCTCCCGGATAACTCTCCGCGGATCGGCAATCGGCAATGGGCCCCCCCGCGAGTGGTACCGACTTGATAAGTAGATCGCAGCCATAGGTTATGTACCTAAGATTGCGAGATACATACACACACCAACTGCCGTGCTAATTGCCTTTGAAAGCTGGCTTACGTTTTTCAAGAAACGCGCGCGTGCCTTCTCGCATGTCGTCAGTGGCAAACAGTCGAGCGAAGAGTTGTGCTTCAAGATCCAGAGCTTTTTCCAACTGCATGTCGGCGCCGCGCGTAACGGCCTCCAGGCATGAGCGAATCGCAAGCGGCGCGAGTTGAGCTATTTCGCGCGCCAGGCTTTCTGCCTCCGCGAGGAGCGAATCTGCAGGCACAACCCGATTGACCAAACCAATGCGCAAAGCATCTTCGGCGTCTACGCTGCGCCCCGTCAGCATTATCTCAAGCGCGCGTCCGCGGCCAATCTCCCGCGTCAATCGCTGCGTGCCGCCATAGCCCGGAATAATGCCAAGCTTTAGTTCAGGCAAACTGAACGACGCGTTGGTGGACGCTACCCGAAGGTGACACGCCAGCGCCAACTCACAACCCGCCCCTGCGGCAATTCCATTGACCGCAGCAATCACGGGCACCGGAGAGTTTTCGACTTGATTGCAAAGTGCCTGTCCACGATTCGCTACGCCGCGCGCCTCACCGGCAGGCACATCTATTAGTTTCCCGAGATCAGTGCCGGCCGAGAAAGCTCGGTCACCGTCACCGGTGAGAATGATTGCACGCAGGTCTTGCTCGCTGGCCGCCTTCTTGAATATGTCAGTTAACTCCGCCAGCATGTCGGGCGAGATTGCGTTGAGCTTCTCAGGACGATTGAGGCGAACGACGGCAAACGTT
>JBGTCM010000224.1:0-3781 GCA_041748795.1 Pyrinomonadaceae bacterium | reverse complement strand
TAATCCCCAAACCAAACAAACCGATCCGCAAGCCTCCCATTTCCCGGACGACATAAGGCTTCACCCGGCCTTCGAGTGGTGTGCCGCTGACGTCATAATTAGCGGAAACAAAATCGAAATTGGCAAACTTCATTGCCGCCGCTAGTGCCGCGACACCGTTGTCAAACTCATGATTGCCGAGGGTCGCCGCGTCGTAACCGATCATCGACATCGCCTTGAATTCAACTTCCCCTTTGTAAAAATTGAAGTAAGGCGTTCCCTGAAAAGAGTCGCCCGCATCGATCATCAGCGTATTTGGATTGTCCTTGCGGACGCGTTTCACAAGGGTCGCACGACGGGCTACGCCTCCACGTCCCCCATTCTGTTTGTCCGTGAGGGGCACTGGATCGATCTGCGAGTGAGTGTCATTGGTATGAAGAATTGTGATCAACGTCTCGCCCTTCTCCGGTATCAACAGAGGCGAGGCAAACGACGAGGCGGCTGCGCTGGTAAAAAGAGAAGCCGGCGAAACCGACAACGCTGCGCCTCCAATGATTGATGCACCCAGGAATTTTCGTCGGCTAATCATTCGGGCTTCTCCGTTTCGCTTTGCGGTTTTTCGGAACGAAAACGGCCATCCAGCGTCGACTTGATGGGCCGGCCAGCGGCTGTTTCCGACTTCACGTAATCGAGAACGGCATCGCGCATCGTGAGACCAAGCTCCTGCAAATTCTTTCCCTCCTGCAAAATCGTGTAGTCGCCGCCGCGCTTTACCAGGTAGTCAATCGTGGCGAGGGTGTAAGTCGCTTTTGGATCGATCTCAAATTCGTTACCGCTGCCTCCTAGTTTTACTGAAACGCTTTCGTTCTCCTTTTTGTCGTTGGTCCGGTATGTAATGCGCGCTCCTGATTGCGCATCACGATTTTTCAGAATCACGTCAAGGAAACGACGCAACTGTTCGCCCGTGAGTTCCACTGTGACCAGCGCGTTTTCAAAAGGCAGGAGTTCAAAGATGTCGCCGGCCCTCAGCTCACCTTCCGCAATTGCGCTCTTGCGCAGACCGCCGCTGTTGGTAATCGCGAGCAGGACTGGCTTACCAATCTTCACCTGGGCCCTATCGCGCAACGCGTCGGCAACAAAATTTCCCAGAGAACCTGCGCCAATGCCGCCCTTCCTGAGTTCGCCTTTCAGTGTACCGATAACCTCGTTGAGCGCTCGCACCCTCGGCGCGTAAGGCTGCAACATCTTTTCGACCTCAGGGTCATCGGGCACACTTGAGTCAACTGTGGTCTCAGTAATGCGAGCGCGAATGTCAGCCGGTTTCGGAGAAGGAACAGGAGCCGGAGCGACGGCTTGGGCGTGAACTGACTGCGCCACCAGGGCAATCAGGCCCGCCAACAGCGCGCGACTCAGAAATGGGGGTTTTATACGCGACACAATTACGGTCCTTTAGGTGCGATCCTTTTGTTGACAGCGAAAAATAACAGGCCCGAATGCTGGAGCCGATTGACCTGTAGGGGAAAGCTTCAATAGTATGTCGCACCATACGGCTGATAGGCAACCGCGAGATTATTCGGATATTACTGATCTGACCTTCTCTGTGCGTCCTCGGTGTTCTCTGTGTCTCTGTGGTAAACGATCGAACGGGACAATTAACCACAGAGAGAGGACACGGAGGACGCACGGAGAGTTAAATTACCGACAGCAGCTTCATAACAATTCTGTCTGACCCATTGACTTCTCAAACAGGAGACTACTAACTTGGCTACTCCCACCGCTCATATGCCTTCAGAATTTTCAAACCCTAATCTCGAAACACTTTTTTCCCAGGAGCAGATTCAAAAACGCATCAAGGATCTCGGCGCCGAAATCACGCGCGACTACGCGGGACTGAATCCGTTGTTGATCGGCGTATTGAAAGGCGCATGCTTTTTCCTGAGCGATTTGCTGCGGGCTATCGACACGAAATTGAGCATCGAGTTTATGGCGATTTCGAGTTACGGTTCGTCTACACGTACATCGGGCGAAGTACGCATCATGAAAGACCTCGATGTGCCAATTGAAGGCCGTCATATTCTGGTAGTGGAAGACATTGTCGACACAGGCCTGACGCTCTCTTATCTGCTGGCCAACCTGGAATCTCGCGGCGCAGCGAGTGTTAAATTGGCTGCACTATTGGATAAGTATGAGCGCCGTGAAAAGGAAGTGAAGATCGACTACCTCGGGTTCCCGATTCCTGATCATTTCGTCGTCGGCTATGGACTCGATTTCGCAGAGCGTTACCGTAATCTTCCGTTCATCGCCGTGTTGAAGAACCCGGAACAAGGGTAGGCGAGTTTTTCTGGTATCACGGTAAACTTGACGCATTGCTCCGTAGGAGCCGAATGTTTATAGACAGGCTCGTGAATTCAAGGACCGTAGCTCCGTAGGAGCGCAATATTCGAATTGGCTTACGCTCCTACAGATCTGTGACTCTCAAAATTATTGTCGATCTATAAACATTGGGTCCCTCCGGGACTAAAAACAAGGAGCTTCATGAGAAAGCATATTCTGATCTTCGCCGCACTTCTCACTTTCGTTTGCGCGATACCAGCATTCGCACAAACCGACTGGTCCAAAATTGAAATCAAATCCACGAAGGTGTCCGGCAACGTTTACATGCTGGAAGGGGCGGGCGGGAATATCGGCGTTTCCGTTGGACCCGACGGAATATTGATCGTTGACGATCAATACGCACCGTTGGCAGACAAGATCAAAGCGGCCCTAAAAACTTTGGGCGAAGGCAAACTAAAGTTTGTACTAAACACTCACTGGCACGGAGACCACACCGGCAGTAATGCGGCTTTGGGTCCTGAAGCGCCGGTGATTGCTCACGACAACGTGCGAAAACGGCTCTCTACAGAGCAGAGGAACGAATTCTTCAAACGAACCACGCCGGCGTCGCCCAGGGAAGCGTTGCCGATCATAACTTTCGGCCACTCTTTGACGGTTCATTTCAACGGTGAAGAGATCCGAGTGATTCACTTCCCGCAGGGACACACCGACGGCGACAGCATAATATTCTTCACCAACTCGAATGTCGTGCATATGGGCGATCATTTCTTTGCGGGGCGTTTCCCTTTCGTGGACCTCGATAGTGGAGGCAATGTTGAGGGCTTTACGAAGAACGTTGCCGACGTAATCGCAAAGCTTCCTGCCGGGGTAAAGATCATTCCCGGTCATGGTCCCTTGTCGACGCCCGACGATTTGAAATTGTTTCACCGGATGCTGATCGAAACTACCGACATCGTGCGAAAGAAGATGGCGGCCGGTAAGACACTGGCTGAGATGAAGACAGAAGGATTGCCGGCGGAATGGACATCATGGGGAACCGGTTTCATCAAGACCGACACGTGGATTGAGATAATCCACCGCAGCCTGTCAATGAAGAAGGCTTGAATATTCAGCCCGGAGGGCTAACAGAAAGTAGCCGGTGGTCGCAGCAAAGCGGAGACCACCGGAAAGGAGACAACAATGTTATGAGCACCCTGGAGGGGTGCCAGAGCAGTTCTTGCAACCCTCCGGGTTGCTGACTTTCTTTGCATAGTTTACCGGTGGTCTCCGCTACGCTCCGACCACCGGCTACTATCTGTCAGCCCTCCGAGCTGAATCCTTCACGAAGGTCTTGAGTAATTTGTTTGAACCCAATGCTCGCAGTGGAGTAAACTCCAGCCCAATTAAACCGTTCGGACGCGAGCACCGTAGGCGAGGGAGCGTTAGCGCTCTTTCTAACCCCTTCCGATAAAGAGCCAATAGAGACGGA
>JBGTCM010000223.1:0-27458 GCA_041748795.1 Pyrinomonadaceae bacterium | reverse complement strand
CATGACCATCCTACAAGCCATCATCCTCGGAATCGTCCAGGGATTAACCGAATTCATTCCAATCAGCTCAACCGCACATCTCGTCTTCGCAGCCCGCCTTGTCGGTTTGTTTGAAGGCGTCGAAGCAACACTCAAAGCGGAACAAACTACTGCGACGATTGCCGTCATACAGCTTGGCACACTCCTGGCCGTACTGATCTATTTTGCCCGCGACATCATCAACATCACGCGCGCCTTTGTGCGAGATCACATTGGTTTGATTACAAGGAAGCGGCCCATGGTTCAGAATGGGGGCACTCAACCAGGCATTTCCAGTCGTTTCGGTCTTTCGCAGGACGCCTGGTTAGGCTGGCTGGTAATCATTGGCTCAATTCCTGTGGCCGTGGTTGGGCTGGTTTTCAAGAAACAGATTGAAGGAACATTCACCAAAAATCTCTGGGTGATCGCGACGATGATGATCGTTGTCGGAGTCCTTCTGGCGATTGCTGAATGGGTCGGAAAGAGAACCCGAACCATGGACCATTTAGGAATCGGAGATGCTTTGGCGGTCGGCGGCGCTCAGGTGTTGGCTTTGCTTCCAGGATCCAGCCGGTCAGGCTCGACAATTATGGGCGGACTCTTTGCCGGTCTCACTCGAGATACTGCGGCTAGGTTTTCGTTCCTCCTTTCCATTCCTGCGATAGCAGCCAGCGGTGCGCTTGAACTTAAAGAAGCGATCCACAAACTCCCGGATGGCACGTATCTGCCACTGGTGGTTGCTACGATCGTTTCAGGCGTTGTTGGTTATGCGTCAATTTGGTTTTTGCTACGGTTTTTGAAAACGCATTCAACTGGAATCTTCATCGTCTACCGGCTCATCGTAGGTGCAGTTATCATCCTGGCATTGACTGGCGGCTACATATCGGCAAGCGCGAGTTAGGTTTGGCGTCGGTCTCCGAGGCAGTAGCCCGACCGTCAGGCAGATTGCACCAGCTAACTCTGGGCTGCGGTGCTGAATGCTAATTCGGTTTTGCAACAGCGGAATCGTCGGGCAACACTTCCAGAATCAAGTACCCCCGCGCTCTTTGGTCCAGTAAACAACTACAGAACCCAGCGCAGTAGCGCGAGATCCGGTTAGGCCACATGAGACTAATACTCGTATCTTTATTCGCCGTCTCAAGCACCCGCGCTACCGCGCTGGGTTCTGTAAATGGTCGGTGAAATTGTAGCGGCACCCAGAATCAAAACGCTTACAAAAAGTTCCTCGATTCAGGTAAACTACTTTCGGCCCTAATCCTCCCCCGACCCGAATTTCGGGGTCAATCTTATTCAGCTGAAAAGGTGGTAAGTTAATGCACGACAAAGACCCGATAGGCACGGCTATGCCTTCCCAGAGGCCACGCAGTCCACGAGTTCCCGTTGAGTTTGCGCTCGAGGTTGTAGGGACCACAGCGGCCGGTAGTCCCTTCAACGTTCAGGCACACGCAATCAAGATCAGCCGCGGCGGCGCTACAATCATTCTTGATCCTGAGGTAGCGGTCGGAGCCATCGTCAAATTGATTCCACCATTCGGGCGCGAGCTTGAAGCGGAAGTCAACGGAGCGTGGACCGACAAGATTGATGGCAAAAGGCGGATTGGTGTTAAGCTACTCGAGGCTGACGGCTGGTTTGCGGAATGATTTCGAACGAAGTAATTTGAACCTATTGACGAACCTCACATGAATGCCAAACGTTGGATTGTGCGAGAGCATGACACTGAGCGTGTTGCCTCGCTGGCCCGCGTTTTAGGTGTTTCGCCGACCGTCGCCGCGCTCCTCATTTCACGCGGATGCGATGATGAAAGTTCGGCGAAAAGTTTCCTCCAACCCTGCTACGATCAACTTCACGACCCATATTTAATGCGAGGTGTGGCTGAGGCGGTGGATCGGTTGCTGCGCGCGATCGATAACGCTGAGCCCATCCTTGTCTATGGCGACTACGATGTGGATGGCACTACGGGAACGGCGCTGCTTCTCCGCGCTTTGAATCTCCTGGGTGCACGTACGGGATTCCACGTTCCCCATCGTTTCACTGAAGGCTACGGTATCCAACAGGCGGCTTTGGAGAAGGCCGCCTCCGAAGGATACAAACTCGTCATCAGCGTAGACTGCGGCATTCGTGCACACGAACCGCTTTACTGGGCCAGGGACAACGGGCTCGATATCATCATTACCGACCATCATTTGCCGGACGAAGGCGAGGGTGTGCCGCCCGCTTTCGCTGTCTTAAATCCAAATCAAAAAGGTTGTAATTACCCGGACAAGAATCTGGCCGGCGTCGGCGTCGCATTTAAACTGGTCGAAGCATTGTTTCGCAGGTGCGGAAGGGAATCCGCGATCGGCGCCTTCCTTAAGGTGGTGGCGATTGGGACAGTCGCCGATGTTGCGAAACTTACCGGCGAGAACCGCACCATCGTTGCGCTTGGGTTGAAGGATCTGCCCAGGGCTACCAATGTCGGGCTGCGTGCCTTGATGGAAGTAGCCGGCTGCGGCGAAGGAATGACTGCATATGACATCGGCTTTCGCCTCGGGCCGAGGATCAACGCTGCGGGGCGAATGGATGCAGCCCGCGCTGTGGTCGAATTGTTTGGTACCACTGATAAGAACGAGGCAGCGCGACTGGCCCGACACCTTGACGATCGCAACCACGAGCGCAAGCAGGTCCAGCAACAGATAGTCGAATTGGCAATCAGTGAACTGGAAGGCTCAGGCGACGATGCCGCGTTCGTTGCGGTGATTGCCGGAGAAGGCTGGCATCGAGGTGTGATTGGGATCGCCGCGTCAAAAATCTCTGAACGCATTAACCGGCCGTGCGTAGTGTTGTCGATAGACGGCGACGTGGCTCACGGTTCAGGGCGCAGTATCGAGCCATATCATTTGCTAAACGGACTAACTGCCTGCGCTGACCTGTTTGACAAATTCGGCGGGCACTCTCATGCGGCGGGACTCACGATTAAACCCGACCGCATTCCTGAGCTTCGACGCCGTTTGAACGAGCATGCCGCCGGATGCCTGACAGCGGAAGACCTGCAACCGTGCGTTTTCATTGATGCAGAATTGCCGACGGAAGAGATTAGCTTTGAACTGATCCGGGAGCTGCAATCGCTTGAACCCTTTGGCGCAGGCAATCAGCGTCCAACATTTCTAGCGCGTAACTTGTGCATCGTCACTGAACCGCGTTTAATTGGTTCACGTCACCTGAAGATGTGTGTGGCCGGACCGAAACGCCGGCCATTGGAGACAATTTGGTGGAATGGCGGCCAGGAGGCCGATGCTTTAAAACGCGGCGTTGACATGGCTTATCGGATTGAAACCAGCAACTGGTCGGGCGAGACGTTTTTACAGTTGTCGGTGCAGGATATACGACCGGCGACCGAGTCCGGCTTTTGACAAGTTCTTGATAAACAATGTCGGCGGCTTTGCCGCATTCCGTGCGGTAAGCCTATGGCTTACCGGAAAGCACATTTTCCAACGAGGCTATGCCTCCGCTTGGATAGCGAAGCACGGAGGCATAGCCTCGGAAATAAGATTAACGATCTCGGTAAGCCATAGGCTTACCGCACGGAATGCGGCAAAGCCGCGAGTGCCGAACAACTGACAACGAATTACTGACAACTAACCAGCGATGCAGGAAATCACCAGAAAACGGGCCATTGCCATCGGATTGCGCACTCGCGCGCCGCTCGTGGCTCGGGCGGGCGCGTTATTCATCCTCGTAGCCGCCATCGTTTTCGTGGCGATTTCTTACTACAAGCTCCGAAACAATAAACCTTTTCGAATGAGATCTGAGGGAGCAGAGCTCTCGAAAGAAATCACCGGCATCACTGAGGGTTACGAACAACGCGTGATGAAGGGCGATCGATTGCACCTCCTTTTGAAGGCCTCACGCGACGTCGCGTTTTCTGACGGGCATCATGAACTTGAACAGGTGAGCCTGTCGGTTTATCCAGCCGTGGGCGACAAGCCGGATCAGGTCACTGCCAACAAAGCGATCTACGATCAAAAGAACTCGGTCATCACGTTTGTCGGCAACGTCAATCTGGAGACCAAAGACGCCTTGAAAGTAAACACCGAGTCGATTGCCTACGACCAGAACAGTGAAGTTGCGCAAACGGATGCGGGTATTACTTTCACTCGCGAAAATGTTTCTGGACGCTCAAACGGCGCGATCGTCGAATCGAAAAACAAAAAACTCGAGCTGAAAAAGGATGTCGAGATTACCGTTGCGCCTGGCGCTGTAAAAGATCCGAAGATTGCACCAGGGCGATCGCGCCCGGTCACGATCAAATCGGCCCGAGCGCTTTTTGAGCAGGGGTCGATGAAACTCTCTTTCTCTGGCGGCGTCACTGCCGAGCAGGATCGCGACGTTATGAGCGGCGAGAATCTTTATGCGACTCTAAACGCTCAAAAGCGTTTGCAAAAACTCGAGATTCGCGGCAACTCCTATTTGCGTTCCATGGAAGTGGGGCGCTCGGCGGAGGTCCACTCCACTGATATGGACTTCGCTCTCGATAACGATCAGCGACTGGAGCGTGCCGTCGCAACCGGTAATGCGGGCGGCAAGACGCTTGATGCTGAATCGGAAATGCAACTGTCGGGTGCGAACTTGATCGAAGTCCAATTTCAGGCCCAGGGCGATCGCAGCCTGCTAAAACAAATGCGCACAGAAGGCCGTTCTGTTGTTGACCTTTCTGCCCCGAAGTCAAAGGCCAACGATCCACGTGCCGCAAGTAAACGACTGACGGCAGACGCAGTAAAACTCAGTTGGCGCATTACGGGCCGCGACCTCGACAAAGCCGAGGCAGTGGGCAATGCCGAGTTGATAGTTGACCCGTCATTGAAGAACGAACGTGCTGATAAGAAGACGCTGACAGCGCCGCGCATCGATTGCGACTTTTTTGAATCTGGAAATCTGGCGCGGACATTTACCGCGGGTACGGGCGCCAAAGCCGTAATTGACCCCGTTCAAAAAGTTGCGAATCGAGGAACGCGGGTGATTACCTCCCAGAAGATGACCGCCGTGTTTGTAAAGGAAACGCAGGATATCGAACGCTTCGATGCACAAGGCGACGCAAAGTTTAATGAGAACGATCGCAATGGCGTCGCGGCGAATATCGCATTCGTGGCTGCGGAAAACATGGTTCGATTGCGCGGAGGCGAACCGACCGTTTGGGATTCAAGGGCACGGACGAAAGCCGTTGAACTGGATTCAGATCTGACCGCGCACGTTTCGTATGGACGTGGGAAGACGGCAACGACTTATTACAGTCAGGAACAGACGAATGGCGCGACACCGTTTACCAAAGTTAAGAGTCCCGTCTATATCGTGAGCGAAAAGGGCGAGTTTCATCACGACAATGGTTTGGCGATCTACACCGGCAACGCGCGCGCGTGGCAGGACGACAATTTTGTGCGCGGTGATAAGCTCACGATCTACGTAAACGATAAAAAGATGGACGCGAGCGGGCGGGTGCAAAGCGAAGTCTACAATGCACGGCGCAAATCGGTGGGAGATTCGGTCCCTGTTTTCGCTTCGGCAGATTTCATGGCTTACTCTGACCCCAATCGCACTATTCACTATGAAGGCAACGTAGATATTCGACAGGGAACCGATCGGATGACGTCTGATGTCGCTGACGTTTACCTCCATCGACAATCCAACGAGGTCGAAAAAACGATTGCCGAGCGCAAAGTGGTCCTAACTCAGCCCAACAGAAAAGGGACCGGTGATTGGCTGCAATATACAACCGCCGATGAGGTGGCCGTGATTAAGGGAAATCCAGCGCGAGTAGAAGATGTCGAAAAGGGAAGCACGGAAAGTGGTCGATTGACCGTCAATATGCGAGACGGTAGAGTCACCGCGGACGACGCGCGGGGACCGCAGTCGCCGGGTAGAGTAAGGTCCACGCACAAAGTGAAAAAGCCCTAACAATACAGGTGTACAGAGTACAAGCTTTAGCTTGCGTCGTTAGTGAGAAGTAAGAAGACTTTCGAGGGCGTGGTGGCGAAGACGCAACCTAAAGGTTGTACTCTATACGCCTGTGTCGACAGATGGTAATTTCAACCACCAAACCGGAACAAGTCGTTGCGGTGGACGCGTCCGCAACGAAACTTCGCCCTTCCGCCTCGGCGCTCGCAGCTGTACAACTGCGAAAAACCTACGGGAAACGCCGCGTCGTGGACGACGTGAGTCTTCACGTTGAGCGTGGCGAAGTGGTTGGATTACTCGGAGCAAATGGCGCCGGCAAGACGACAACGTTTTACATGATCGTCGGTCTGGAACGTCCCGACTCCGGAGTTGTCAGTCTTGGTGATCGCGACGTCACAAAGTTGCCGATGTATCTGCGCGCTCGGCTGGGTCTCGGGTATTTGCCGCAGGAGCCGTCTATTTTTCGCAAGATGACTGCTGCGCAAAACATTCTGGCAGTGCTTGAGACCATGGGGCTACGAAGGCGTGAAAGACTGACTCGCCTGGAAGAGTTGTTAGAGGAGTTTGGCATAGCCCACGTTCGCAATACACGCGGCGAGGCGCTCTCAGGCGGTGAACGGCGAAGGACGGAAATCGCTCGTGCGCTTGCAACCCAACCGCAATACATCCTGCTCGACGAACCCTTTGCGGGCATCGATCCGAAAGCGGTCGACGATATTCAAAATGTAATCTTGTATTTGCGCAGACGCGGCATCGGCATTTTGGTTACGGATCACAATGTCAGGGAAACCCTGGGAGTGACGGACCGGGCGTACATTATGGCCGACGGCAAAATTTTCCGTGCTGGTGGTCCGCACGAATTGACGGAAGATCCTGAAGTCAGGCGACTTTATCTCGGCGACAAGTTCCGAATGTGAACCTCAGGCGCACAAATATGCTCTAATCGAGTATAATCCCCCCGTGCGTTAGGTCGCTCAAATAACAAACAAAGTAATCATTTTGCTTTAAGGAATGTCTCTTAAACTAACTACCAGCCTCTCTCAACGTCTCGTGCTGACTCCGCAGTTGCGGCAGCGGATCGAGATGTTGCAGATGACGACTCTAGAACTGACTGATCTCATTCAGGCGCAGTTACTAGAGAATCCTGTGCTCGAAGAAGTTGCGACTCAGGAAGAGGTTGGCGAGTTGGCCGAGAAGATTCTCGACCATCTTACCAGCGCCGATCCAGGCGCCGCGCCTGATCAGCCTCAGATCGAAGCACAAGAGCCTGAGCTTGGCAGCGCGTCTTCAAATGGATCTGGTGATGCGGAGGCCTTATCGCCCGAATTTACGGAAGGGCAAGACGCGTCAGAGCTCGGCGCCTCCGATTTAGGTGAGGAGGGCGGTGGTGACGAAATCGCCGGTGACGACACTCCGCGCGATGCGTTTGAGGAGATCGACTTCGGCCGGGAGTTTCAGGATTACCTCGACCCCGGCTACAAGACCCAGGAGATTGAATACAAAGAAGACGCGCCCACTTTTGAACAATTTCTGACGAGACCTCCTTCTCTTGCAGATCATCTTGAGTGGCAACTTCACATGAGTCAGATCGATGACGAAGTGTGTGATGCGGCTATTAGCGTCATTGGAAACCTCGATGCGGATGGCCGGCTAAGCGCCACCAACGCTGAGATGGCGGCAATGGGAGGTTGGACTGAGGAGAAGGTCGAAGAAGCACGACAAGTCCTGATGCGTCTGGATCCGGTTGGATGTGGCGCCCGCGACGTCAAGGAGTGTTTACTGGTTCAGGTTGAGGTGCAGGGCGAAAGCGATCGGCTCGCGTCAAAACTAATCAGCGATCATTTGCCTGAACTTCAGCAACATAAGCTGCCACACCTGGCAAAACAGATTGGCAGCGACGTCGACACCTTGCTCCAGGAGCTTCAGTTCATTCGTACGCTCGATCCGTATCCGGGCCGGCGTTACTCTTCCGAAGAGCCAATCCTGATCGCGCCCGAGATTTATATCGAGAAGCTGGATGAAGGCGACGAGGATTACGTCATCTATTTTTCAGACGATGGCAGCCCGCGTCTTCGTGTCAGTCAACAATACCAATCGATGCTGGGAAAGACTGACGTCAGCAATGAGACCAAAAGTTTCATTCGGGAGAAGATGAGGTCCGCGGTTGACCTGCTACGAAATATTGAGCACCGCCGCCAGACTATCTACAAAGTCGTCGAGTCGATCGTGGCGCGTCAAAAGGAGTTTCTCGATCACGGCGTGCAATACATCAAGCCGATGATGTTGAAGGACATTGCCGAAGACATTGGGATGCACCTTTCGACAGTCTCGCGAGTAGTTAACCGTAAGTATGCGCACACACCGCAAGGCGTGATTGAGCTGCGACGGTTTTTCACCGAGGGAATGTTGAATGAAGATGGTGAGGAAATCTCGACGCGCATCATCAAGCTAAAGATCAAGAAGCTGATTGAGGAAGAAGATTCGCACAGCCCGATTACCGACGATCAGGTTGTTAAGATTCTAGCCAAGGATGGAATCAAATTATCACGCCGGACTGTAGCAAAGTATCGCGACCAAATGAGTATTCCTGGCTCGCGTGAGCGTCGGGCCATCGTGTAGAGTGTTTGCAAAATTCGCCCCCTACGCAGTTCTTCGGGTAAGTGTGTAAGGCAATGGTGCAGTTTGGAGTTCAAGCTTTAGTTTGCGTCTTCCGAGCGAAAACACAACCTAAAGGTTGAACTCTGAACTACCCGTCCTTACTTCAAGGCAGTTATCTTCGAATTGAGCGAGGAGGGTTTACCCTAATGAAGTTTGAGTATACAGGTCGTCACGTCGAAGTCTCTCCAGGCATCCGCAAGCACGTACAGGATCATTTCAAAAAGCTGGACCATATTTTTAACGGTACCGAAGCCTCAACCCACGTCATTATTGCAGTCGAGAAGAACAGGCACATTGGCGAATTGGTGGTTCACTGGCGCGACCATACTTTGACTGCCAAGGAAGTTAATGCCGACATGTATATGGCGTTGACGCGGGCGATGGAAAAAGTTGAAAAGCAGGCAATAAAGCTTAAGAAAAAGATTATCGATCGAAAGCAGGGCGCTCGCCGGACTGGCGCCGTTGCTCCGATGCCTGACGGACAATTAGAAGCCACGCCACGTCCCCCTCGAATCATTCCCGCGCGTCGTTATTCAATCAAGCCGATGACCGCTGAGGAAGCAGCGCTCAGCCTGACTTCAGAAGCAGATCAATTCCTTGTCTTTCGGGACGCTGATACGGAACGGGTTGGCGTGCTTTACAAGAGAAAAGACGGCAACTTCGGCCTGATTGAGCCTTAATCAACGCAGGTAGGGACAGACATTTCTGCCGGGCAAAGTAGGACAGAAATTCCTGTCTGTCGGACTCTCACTAGAACTTCGATCGGCGTTTATTGGGTCGCTAACCACACAGCCTTGTATTCAACGTTCGACAGACAGGAATGTCTGTCCTACTTTGCCAGACAGGAATGTCTGTCCTACTTAACGGAGAAAGAAATGCTGAAGAAAAACTTTTCGATTGTTGTCCTTGCCGTTGTGTTGGTTGCGAGTTTTGCCAACGGAGCAGTTACCAAATACGACACTGATGCCGCACATTCCAACATCGGCTTTTCCATGCCTATCCTGGGTGGCCTTTCGCAGGTAAAAGGTAAATTCACCGATTTTACCGTAGCCATTGTTTACGACGACGCTGACGTTACGAAGTCTTCGGTCAATGCCACGATCAAGGCAACCAGCATCGACACCGGGATCGAGCGGCGCGACGCTCACTTACGCACAGCCGATTTTTTCGAGGTCGAGAAATTTCCCGAGATTACGTTCGCCTCTAGTCGGATCGAAAAGAAGGGTAAGCAATTAATCGCGCACGGCACGTTTACAATGCGCGGAGTAACTAAAGAAATCGCGTTGCCGTTCACAATTAACGGAGTGTCGAAAGATCCGAAAACAGGCAAGACGCAACTTGGACTCACGGCCCGCACTACGGTCAACCGGCGCGACTACGGGATTAACTTCAGCAATCCCAGCAATCCAAATTTTCTCGGCGATCAGGTAGAGATTGAGTTGAATATTGTTACCAGGGCCGCGAGTCCGCTGCCATAGTCCACGAAGCGGTAACGGAACGAGACGCGGCTGTGTTCAAACTACGGGTCTCAGCGCCAAAGGCGCGACATGTAATAGCCTGGGGCAACGCCCCAGGTGGAAGTGAAGGAATCCTGGAAGCGCTGAAGGCGCGAAATACCAACCATCGCGAAAACAAATTGGTTGTGCTCCCTCCGACATCATTTCGCGCCTTCAGCGCTAAAGAGCACTTCCAGTAATTCCACCTGGGGCGTTGCCCCAGGCTATTACATGTCGCGCCTTTGGCGCTGAGATCTAGTAAGGTTCAAATTTGTCGAAGAAGAAATCGAAAGACGAGAGTACGCCTGAGATCGTTATCATCACCGGACTCAGTGGTTCCGGGATGTCCGCAGCCACGAATGCGTTTGAAGATCTTGGTTACTTCTGTGTGGACAATCTTCCCATCATGATGTTGCCCACATTTGCGCGGCTCGTGAATGCCGGAGGGGCGGAAAAGGGTATCGAGCGGGCGGCTCTGGTGATTGACATCAGAGAGGGCTCTTTTCTTGCTGGCTTTGGAAAGCAGCTCGCAGCTCTTCGCGACGCCGGGATAGCCGTCTACGTTCTGTTTCTCGAGGCTTCCGACACCGTGTTGCAACACCGTTTCAGCGAAACGCGTCGCCCACATCCGGCAGATCAGGGACAAGGTCTGTTGCAGGCCATACGTGCGGAGCGCAAGGCTATGCGACGAGTTCGCGCCGAAGCCGATCAAATTATCGACACCTCAGATCACACCGTTCACACCTTGCGGAGTCATCTTTTGGAACGGTTCAGCCCCGACCGCAGGGGTGGACCAATGCGAGTGCAGGTGCTCAGTTTCGGCCACAAGTTTGGCAGCCCTGGCGATTTGGAGTTGCTGTTTGATGTCAGACACTTACCGAATCCTCACTTCATTCCGGAACTAAAACCGCTCTCGGGCCACGACAAGCGAGTGGTTAAATACTTGAGATCGCAGCCTGAGGTGGAGGAGACTCTCAGACGTTTCACCGATCTGCTTGACTATCTTTTGCCGCTGTACAAACGAGAGGGAAAGTCGTATGTGACGGTAGGAATTGGGTGTACCGGCGGGCGTCACCGTTCAGTGATGGTGGCCAATGCGCTCGGGCGGAGACTTCAAAGCACGGGCTTTGACACCCACGTGGTCCACCGCGACGTGAGGAAGTCAAACCGGCACAGGTAAAATTGGCATGATCACCCGGGCGGTAGCCCGACCCGCGCACCCCGCTCAACAATAGGAGCATTAGATGAGCAGTAATCCACCGCAAACTCCGAATAAAGAAGGGACACCCCGGATAGCCGGCGTGATCGTAACGCACGGTCACCTGGCGGGCGAGCTATTGTCGGCAGCAGAAATGATCGTTGGGCCAATCTCATTCATTACAGCAGTCTCGATCGGCTGGCACGACGATGTTGACGCCGCGCGTGACGAGGTGCAACGCGCCATCACACGCGTTTCCCAGGGTGCGGGTGTGCTGCTTTTGACTGACATGTTTGGTGGCACACCAACGAACATTGCTTCAATGTTTCTGGACGACGGTAACGTTGATGTCGTCACAGGCGTTAACCTGCCGATGGTAATCAAACTGGCAAGCCAGTCAGGCGAAGGTTCACTTACTGAAACCGCACGCAGGGTTTGCGAGCTTGGCCGGCAGGGAATCTACCGCGCAGGCGACCTGTTGGCGCCGCCGGAAAAAGGCGAGATGGATTGATGGTTGAACGCACGCTAACAGTTCGAGCACGTCTGGGCTTGCACGCGAGGGCAGCCGCAAAACTCGTACGCGTGGCCAGCGGTTTCGATAGCAGCGTTGAATTGAAACGCGTGGATAGCGGTGTAAGGGCTGATGCAAAGTCGATTTTAAGTGTATTGATGCTCGCGGCCAGCAGAGGCACCAGCCTGCAGGCGAGCGTCGACGGGTCTGACGAAGAAGCTGCCATGGCGGCCATCGATGAACTGTTCGCACAAGGTTTTGGCGAAATGGAGCCCGAGTCGGCCAAGTGATAGAACAACCTAAAGAGATACGTTTTAAAGGTCTGGGCGTTTCCGAAGGCATCGTCATCGGTCAGGTGCTTCGAATGCACGACGGCATTCAGCACGTGTATAACTGGAAGATAGAGATCGACGATGTCGAGGCAGAGCGGAAGCGTTTCCGGGCGGCGGTTGCGCTGGCACGCCGGCAGGTCATGGCCATCAAGAAGCAGGCCGAGCAGCGGCTGGGCAAAGATCACGCGTACATCTTTGATGCCCATCTTCTGTTGCTCGAAGATAAAAAGCTGACTGACGATGTCGAACAGCAGATAGCTAAGCATCACGCGAATGCGGAGTGGGCCGTCAAGGTGGTTGGTGATCGGCTCCTCTCGCTCTATTCTGAGATCAAAGACGAATACCTTCGTGAGCGTGGCTCGGATATCGAAGACGTGATGCAACGTCTGGTGGTAGCTCTGAGCGGCGCTGAGCGGCAACCGCGAAGCCTGTCAGAAGACGCTGTCGTAGTCACACAAGATCTTCTTCCGTCAGCCTTGGCGGAGCTTGACCTCGAGCACGCACGCGCGCTAGCCACGGATACCGGCGGTTGGACTTCCCACACGGCGATCCTCGCCAGGGGAATCGGAATTCCAGCGGTGGTGGGCCTGCGCGACTTTTACCGTCGTACGCGGACGGGCGACCAGATCATCGTTGATTCGAACCGCGACGAAGTCATACTGCACCCCTCAAGCTCCACTCTCCAACGTTATCAATCTGAAACAGCAAATCGCATCCGAGGCCGAGTTGTAACTGAGCCCGGAGTGGCTGGACCGCTGCGAACAGAGGACGGTGTAGAAGTCATACTGCGGGCGAATATTGAGCTTCCGTCCGAGTTCGAAGGAGTTGAGAAGTATGGCGCTCGTGGTGTTGGACTTTATCGTTCGGAATTCCTATTGGCGCGCCGAGGGGTGATCGTTTCGGAAGATGAGCAACGGATAGCTTATGAAGACGTTGCCAGGGTTGCTGGTGACGACGGCGTCAGCATTCGTCTGTTTGATCTCGGCGGAGAGAACCTTCGCGACGCTTCGCAGGAGGCTGAGAAGAATCCGGCGCTTGGTCTCCGCGCTATCCGGTTTGGACTGGTTAATGAATCGGTTATGCGCACACAGGTGAGAGCAATACTGCTGGCGGGTAAGTCGGGCCGTTTACGAATTGTTTTGCCAATGGTCGCCGACGTGAGCGACGTGAGGAGAGCGCAAAAGATAATCAATGAAGAGCTCGCCAACCTCAACAATGAAGGCAGGGATGTTAAGCCGGTAAGTGTAGGTGCCATGATTGAAGTGCCGTCGGCGGTTTGGACCGCTGAGAGCATTGCGAAGGCCGTCGATTTCTTTGAACTGGGTACAAACGACCTGGTGCAATACACGTTGGCAGTCGATCGTGGGAATGATGAGGTTGCCGGATGGTTTCGGACTCTCCATCCGGCCGTACTCCGAAGTATTGATCAGGGGCTTAAGGCCGCTCGCAATGCCGGCATCCCCGCCTTAGTCTGTGGAGAAATGGCTTCCACCCCGGCTTACGTTGTGCTCTTACTGGGATTGGGCGCCACGGAGCTCAGTATGACGCCCTCTGCGATTCCGCGGATCCGACGGACAGTCACAGAGATCGATTCGCGAGTCGCCCACGAAATTGCCCTGGAATGCCTAAAAGCGGAGACTGCGGACGACGTTGAGGAGGTAGTACGCGAGCGGCTCGGCCGGCTGTGGTATCATCTGTTTCCACCGGCGAGCCTGCCGGCTCCCAGACAAGTCAGATAACCTCTTCCAAACCTTCCCAAAAGCAGAGAAATTTCCTTCTTCTTGACCACCCCAACTTCCTCGTAAGTTCTGAGAAATCAACCTCTTTGAGCGTTTATTACTAATCAGGCAGACCCCCGGCCCGACAGACGCTGAATTTAGGCGCGCGGAAAGGTGCGAAGATTTCCAGGAAGCCCGGAACTACCATGAAAAACCTAATTATTGCGACCGCTGTTTTAATCATTGCCTCAGCCACCCAGACGTCCGCCCAGGTCAAGTCAGTGGCTGTGTTGAATAAACCATTAGCTTCTAAACCGAGCTCGGTGAACCCGGCGCCGCCTGGCGGGACCCGCGCCCGCGTTCTTCGAAGTGAGGCAAAGGGGATTGCGTCCAGGAACACCGATGCCACTCCAATTCAGCCTCTGCCAAAGCCGGATCTTAAGAACCATACGGAAACAGCGCGTCTGCGTAGAATCAGCGACGCGGCCGAGCAAAAGCAGGCGAAGCCATTAAATGCGGAAGCCACGACTGAATCCCACACTTCCGCGGCTGCAAACAATGCCACGCTGGAATCCACCAACCTATCCGCAACCCCCACGGCAGTTTCAATCGCCTCAACCCAGATCTATCGCGTCGGCGCAAATGACGTACTGGACATACAGATCGCCGGCAAGCCGAGCAGGGAATCAACACTCTTTACCGTGAACTCGGGCGGCCTTCTGGAATATCCGTTGGCGGGCGAGCCCGTAGCGGTGGTGGGACTCACCACTCCGGAGATATCGGTTCTCTTGCGACAACGAATCAAGGTTTTCGAAAATCCGACGGTGGTCGTAACTGTGCGAGACTACGCCAGCCACGCTGTGACTGTTACTGGCTTCGTCGCGTCGCCCGGCCGAAAAATTCTTCGCCGAGATGCCGTGCCACTTTACGCGATACTGGCTGAAGCCCTGGTACTTCCCGAAGCCGGGCGCGCAACCATCGCGCGGGCGGGTCGGGCCCCAATCGTCGCCGACCTCAAGGACACAAATCATGCGGCCACGCTCGTGACGGCTGGCGACATAATCAAGGTATCAGGAGTTCCCCCTGGTCCAAGTGAGTTCTTTTTCGTAGGCGGAGCCATCGCTTCTCCCGGGCAGAAGCCATATCACGCTGGTTTGACTGTCACGCAGGCCCTGCTTGCCTCTGGTGGGACAACGGGGAAAGGCGATGCCAGGATTCGGATTTCGCGTTTGGGCCCGAACGGTCGCCTGATCGCAGTGGATCACAACCTGCGGAAGATTCAGACAGGGAAATCGCCGGATCCTGTTCTCGCAAAGGGTGATCGGATCGAAGTGATACCAATCCGTTGATCCACTCAAACATTGCAATCTGCTGAGGGCGGCTTTTCGAAGCCGCCCTTTTTTTGTAAAGCAAACTGTTAGTTTGCTGATCGAGCGAAGAGGTCCCAATGCTTGAAAGAAAATTCTTGGCAGAGGTCCGCAAACTAAGAGTTTGCGTTACTCAATCCGCAAACTAACGGTTTGCGCTACCGAGAACCTATAATGGCGCACTTCGAAAACACGAATGCAGACGCCATTTCCCAGACTGATCAACGCGCTAATCGGCAAATCCATCGCAGAGACTCTTCTGGTTGGCGGGCTAGCGGTATTCGCGTTCATCACTTTAGTCCCTCCTTTTTTTCATGGTTGGGGTGAAGTCAGGCCTACGGGAATCCAGGGTTGGGTAGTGAACAATGCTGCGCCATGGGATCGCGTCGAGGTCCATCTATACGTGGATGGTGAATTCGTTGCCAAACAAATAGCGGTTAGATCCCGTCCCGACGTCCAGGCTGCGGGCTGGGCCAGGGACGAATGGCACGGGTACATGTTTGATGTCCCGCCGGCACAATTGCGTCAGGCCGCCGCTCATATTTATGAAGCCCGCGTTTATGCTTTGCACAACAGCGGTGAGGGAGCAAGAAAATCCCTTCAACAGCTGGGGGATCCAATCTTCTTCTACGTAGACGACGGAATACTGCGTAGGCCGCCTTCGAAATAAATGACATGTTAGAAATCGATGCCGTCGAAAATGGACAGTCGTCTCGGATAGCCAGAGGATTGGCTATCTGGGAGATTGTTTCAGTGATTACTTCGTGCCTGATCGCGGAGTGGGTGGTCCTTGCGTTTGTAGGAAGAAGCAAAACTGTCATCGCGATTCCGGTAATCCTGGCGCTGGCGCTGATGATCATTTCGCATCGCGAGCGTGGCGAGACGGTGAGGGATATTGGTTTTCGCACCGACAACTTTGCGGCGGCTGTGCTTTTGGTGTTGTTACCAACGATCGGGGCAGTTGTTTTGATTCTAATAATGGCCGCTTACTTGTCCGGCTACTCGATATCTGTTGCGCCCTGGCGGCATCGTTTCTTTGCGTTGCCACTCTGGGCGCTGTTTCAGCAATATGCGCTTAACGGTTTCATAAATCGCCGGGCGCAGGTGGCGTTTCGCAGTGGACTCCCGAGCGTCCTGATCGCAGCTTTGGCGTTTAGTTTGGTTCATCTGCCCAATCCGTTTCTGACCGTTCTTACCTTCGGAGGAGGCCTGATTTGGGCGGCCATCTACCAGAGGCAGCCTAACCTGTTTGCGTTGGCGCTCTCACACACGGTGGTCTCGATAACTATCGCTTTGACGGTTCCCACTAACTGGCTAGGCAACCTGCGCGTCGGCTTCAAATACTTCGGATAAATATCAGTTTTAGGCCTGTTTTTAGTAATCGGTACGTGCGTTGTACCTGTTGAACAGGGTTTGGTATACTGCCCCGGCCTTGCAAGAGAACGGGTCGGGCGGTCGCTGCTGGAGCTTCTGGGTTTCACGATCCAGGTGGTTTCAGGAGAGGAAAGTCCGAACACTACAGGGCAGCGAGCCCGCTAACGGCGGGGCATCCGAGTAGTCGGATGACGACAAGTGCAACAGAAAATAAACCAGCCTCGCGGTTTTGAGATTTCGTTTGAGATCTCAAATCTCAAACGCGGGGTAATGGGTGAAATGGTGCGGCCCGCAAGGGCTTAATGTAAGAGCGCACCGGCGCACGTGGTAACACGTGCGGCCAGGCAAACTCCTCGCAGTGCAAGATCAAATAGGGAGGCGTCAAAAAGGGCTGCTCGCCCGAATCTCGATTTATCGGGATACGACCTCCGGGTAGATCGCTTGACCCTACTGGCAACAGTTGGGCTAGATGAATGATCGCCATCCCGATGCAAAATCATCGGGAAACAGAATTCGGCTTATAGACCCGTTCTCTTCGCTTGGCTTTATTGCATTCCACGCTTCACCCGACTAGACCCACGTCTGAAAGAGAGGCCCCAAAAGAAATGGCTAACCGCAAGGGAGTATTTATTGGCGCGTACGTGCCTAACCATTTGAAAGAATCTTTACGCCGCCGCGCCGCTGCCGAACACCGAACTCTGTCACAAGAGATCACGCGCATACTCGAGGAAGCCGTGCATGGGCGGGGTTTGCCGGCAGGAAGTGTCGATCGTCGCAACCGGGAATCGATTCCGCGACGCCGGGCCACTGATCCCATACCTCGTCGCCGGAATGTCGACGTTACATACACACCAACCTCGGGCAAATCGGGCGACGATAACAACTAACTTAAGCCTGGAACGCAAAAGCGACTTTGAAATACCTTGTAATTGCTGCGCTGCTGGTCCTACTCCTTCTGCTGGTCTACTCGCGGCTCCGACCATACATCAAAATTCTGAAGAAGATTCTGGCGACGGTTCGAACGATTGGCTCACAACCGAGTACCAGCGGGACTGCCGGAAATTCGCGGGCCAGAGTTGAAAGCAAGTTAGTCAGGTGTGTCGGCTGCGGAACGTGGATACCTTCGGACAGAGCGATTGGCGCCGGCGCGGGAGCCTCAATTTACTGCTCGCGCGAGTGTCTGGAGAAACCGCCCCAGGAAAGAAAAATGGCTGGATGACTATCCGCAGATTAAACAGATTAAAACGCTGACCCTAAAAGTATGACGCCTTAACTGCCCATCTCAAATCGGTGTAATCTGCGTAATCTGCGGATGATCAGTTCTTCTTCGCTGCTTCTTCCGGTAATAAATTACCCGCCTGATGAATAGCCTTGTCGGTATCCGTTAGGTAGAGAATTACCGCACCCGCAACAAAGAAGATGATTAACGACAACATCGCTTGACGGTAGGAGTTGGTGGCGGCGGCTACCGCCCCAAAGACGAGCGGTCCCAGCCACGAGGTGCCTCGCTCTGAAACCTCGTAAATCCCGAAAAACGAAGCCTCTCTTCCCGGGGGAATCATCCGAGAGAAGAGTGAGCGCGAAAGCGCTTGCGAACCTCCCAGGATGATCGCAATAACGGCCGCCATCCCCCAGGCCTGCGTTGTCGTTTGAAGAAAACCATAGCCGTAAATAACCACACCCGCCCACAATACCAACGAAATTAGAATCGCTTTCTTCGTTCCGATTGCGTAGGCAATTCTTTCAAACAAGAGTGCGCCGAAGATGGCCACAAACTGGACCATCAGAAAAATCCCTACCAGAAACGACTGGTCGGTTTCCATGCCCCTTGATTTGAAGAGCTCCTGGGCCAGGAACACCGATGCCATGCTGATCACTGTCTGAATTCCGTCGTTGTACAGGAGATAACCAACGAGATATTTCAGCGTGTGCCGCAGGCGCGCGAGTTCTCGAAACGTCCGCCCAAGCTCGGAAAACCCAATCGTCAGGTAGTTTTTGCCCGGAGGCAGCGACTTCTCCGCAGCCCGTGTTTTTAACAGTGAAAACGAAATCAGCGCAAAGCCACCCCACCATACGCCGGCGGAAAGAAGCGAAAGACGAACCGCCAGCAGGGGATCGAGACCCAAACGCGGCGCGCTCTTGATGAGCAGAAAGTTAAGTAGAAGCAGGAGTCCCCCGCCCAGGTAACCGTAAGCGAAGCCGCGGCTGGAAACTTTATCGCGCTGATCTTCCGTGGTGATTTCATTGAGAAAGCCGTTGTAGGCCACAATCGCCGCGCCAAAAGCCAGATTAGAGATGATGAACAAAAGGCCGCCGAGCCAATAGAGTTCGCCTGTCACAAAGAACAACAGGCAGGTGCCCGTGACGCCGATATAACAGAACAGCGCCATCAATTTCTTTTTCAGATTTGAGTAGTCGGCAATTGAACCAAGTATCGGGAGCACGAAGATCTGGAGAAACACAGCGATTGAAACGCAGGTAGGAAAGAACGACTTTGCAGTAATAGCCCCGAAGGGCCCGAGCTCGAAGACGACCCCATTCTCTCCGACCGCACGCTGCGTGATCTCAGTCAAGTATGGACCATAGAGCGCCCCTACAATTGTTGTAGAAAACGCAGAGTTGGCCCAGTCGTACATCTTCCAGCCAAAGACTTCGCGGGGGTTGTTTTTGTGGTGACTGGATGTGGAATTCTTGGGATGTTTTGCAGAGGCCATTGTGTTACGCGATGTAGTTTAGAATTCAAGCGTCAGCTTGCGTTACAGAACCGAGCGCGGTAGCGCCGGATGCAGGAAGTTACCTGAATAACATTCATTCTTTAGAGGGGCCGATTGCAATCCTATTGGATATGAAAATAGCCTCCTGGATCCGGCGCTACCGCGCGCGGTTCTGTAACACAGCCTGAAGGCTGAACTCTGAACCTCAGGCTTCATCGCATCGTTATTTTTTAGTCTGCCGCCTGTCGGTCAACGTCTCAATGATCGCCGGCGTTATGTCTGCGAGGCTCTTTATGCGACTTGCGATTTGGTTCTGCTGCGCGCCCCAGACGATGGTTGGAACCGGATTCAACGTGTGGTTGCGCGTCGAAAGGTCTTCGATGTTGCCGTGGTCGCTGGTGAGTATAACGGAAGTCTTGCCAAGATCAATTTGATTCAGCAGTCTTCGAATCATCCGAGCAAGCGACTGCAACGTCGTCTTTGCGGCCTCCATGTCCTGAGAGTGTCCGAGCTTGTCTGTGATGAAATACTCGTAAAGCGTAAATTGATTTTCGCCGGCAATTTTCGACAGCACATCGGCGGCTTCTTCAGGCGTACGCAAATTCACTTCTTCGCCACGTTCGATCAACACCCGATTGGTAAAGTCCTGGTAAACGGCACGACCCTCCTTGAGATCCCTGACCCTCCGAAAGGGCAATCCAGCAGCCTCCACCGCAGCGGTTGTCGCCGAGACCCATCTCGGGCGCTCATCGAAGAAACGCTGCGTGTACGTGTTGGCGAAAGTAATGGGTTGAATGCCCGCGCGTTTCAGTTGCAGAAAGATTGAATTCTCGCGAATGATCTCCAGCATGGCGGCGTTGGGGAAGCCCTGCTTGTGATAACCGAGGAGCTTGGGGGCATTGATGCCGGTGAGGATTGTAGTTTGACCCGACGCGCTTTGCGGCCGGCCTTCAACTCCGAGCGAAGCATCTGTCGGCACCACAATGCCCCCGTGGATCGTCGTCCGTTCTTCGTTAGGGAATTGCGCGAGCGGTTCGCCGTTCTCGAGACCATCAAGAGGATTTAGTGGCCCACGCGCACCAATTCCCAGGCCATCGATGAAGAAAAGAAGAATTGACATCGCCGCCGATGAATACCATTCAAATACCAGTCGCGCAAGGATGAATCCGTAGGGTCTTTTAGCTGTCGACGTTACACGCCGGGCGACCGTATCTTATGTAAACGAAACAATGCCACAAGTATCCGTCATCATTCCATGCTTCAACCAGGCGCATTTTATTGACGACGCAATCCAGTCGGTACTCGCCCAAACACACCAGGACTTTGAGATCGTCGTTGTTAATGACGGCTCGACGAATCCGGAGACCGATGAAATTCTCACAGCTTACGATAGACCCCGAATAAGAGTAGTGACCACGGTCAATCAGGGTGTGGCCATTGCTCGAAACACAGGCATCAGCTACGCGACGGGTGCGTACATCCTTCCCCTCGACGCCGATGACAAAATTTCACCTTTGTATATGGAAAAAGCCGTTGCGATGCTGGAGTCTAATCCTCAAGTTGGAATTGTGTATTGCCAGGCAGAGTTCTTTGGCGAAAAGGATGGGAGATGGGAGCTGCCTGAATATAGTTTTCCCGAGATTTTACTGGGCAACGTAATCTTTTGTTCTGGCTTTTACCGAAGGTCTGACTGGGAACAGATCAAGGGGTACAACCAGAACATGAAGTATGGATTAGCTGATTTTGATTTTTGGCTATCGCTGATTGAACTCGGCAGGGAAGTCTACTGCATACAGGAACCGCTATTCATGTACCGCCAGCGATCTGGTTCAATGAACAAATCCATCTCACGCGAGCAGTTGGTGTATCTGTACACACAGCTGTTTAAGAACCATGCTGCGCTTTATAGCGAAAATATCAGCGTCGTGTTCCGACACTTGATTGACTTGAGAGAAGAGCAGGCGAATTTGAATCAACGAGTAAGAGACCTGGAAACTACACTCAATCACCTCCAAAAGGCTGACGAGAGCTAGAAAGAAATAACCCGAGCTGAACCTGGACACCCTGGTCCGGGTCTTTCGAATGGTGTGATCGGTTCGTGTGATTCGTGGATCGCGTCGTCTTCGATTGCCTCACGAACGTTCTTCGCTCTCCATCTGGCCGCGTTCGCGATAGAGATTTAATTTGTTGTGAAGTGTCTTGAGGCTAATTCCCAGCAGCTCCGCCGCGCGCGTCTTGTTGTTCTTAGTTTTCTGCAACGTCCTCATAATCATCTGACGCTCAACTTCTTCGATGGGCGTGCCGACGGGCAAGGTAATCGTGTCTTCGTTTCGCAGGCGCTCGCGCTGATCAATTGGATACGGCGCGAAGTGATGCCGCTCGATCTGCTCTCCGGAACAAATGATCACTGCGCGTTCGATAACGTTCCTGAGTTCGCGAACGTTACCAGGCCAGGCGTGAAACTGTAGGACCGACAAGGCCGCGGGGCTGAGAAATTTTGCCGGCCGCTCATGTTTTTCTGCCAGTTTCTCAACCAGGTATTGCGCCAGCAGCGGCAAATCCTCTTTTCGATTCTTCAACGAGGGAAGATGTAAGCGAAAGACGTTGAGACGGTAAAGTAGATCTTCCCGCAGAGTGCCTTTCGCCACTGCGTGTTCGGGATCCTGGTTGGTGGCGGCCAGCAGCCTCACGTCGATATCGATTTCCTGATTACTGCCGAGGCGCCGAACCGATCGCTCCTCGATAACGCGCAGAAGCTTTGCCTGCAGAAACGCGGGCATCTCGGCGATCTCATCCAGCAGGAGCGTGCCGCCTTCGGCCAACTCAAAACACCCGGCACGCCTCGACGCGGCTCCTGTGAAGGCGCCCTTCTCATGTCCAAAGAGCTCCGACTCCATCAAACTCTCCGGAACCGCTGAACAATTGATACCGATGAATGGGCCGTTGCGTCTCGGACTCAGCTGGTGAAGCGTACGCGCCACCAGCTCCTTGCCGGTCCCGGATTCGCCGGTGATCAAAACCGAAGCGGACGACGGCGCCACTTGTTCGACAAGAGCGTAAATCTCACGCATGGGCGAGGAATTTCCGACCAGTTCGCCGAAGGTGCCACGGTCCTGTAACTGCCGCCGCAACAACTCGTTCTCACGCCTGGCGGCCGTCAGTTCTAATGCACGGTCCAACACCACGCGCAGCTTGTCGGCGTCAACCGGTTTCTCAAAGTAGTGGTAAGCACCTTCTTCCTGGATTGCGCGCATTGCCAGCTCTATCGTTCCACGCTCGGCCAGCAGGATCACGGGAATGTTGAACTGTTCGGCCTTAACGGCGCGGAGCACATCAAATCCGTCACCGGAAGCCAGAGACGTGCTGTCGATTATCACTGACGGATCAATTTTTAAGATGAGTTCGGCATTCGCGGTACCTTCGGCCTGAAGGAGCGCTTCGTATCCCCAGGAACTGATCAGTTGTTGAAGCGACTGACCGTGCGGGGCGTCGGAATCGATGAGAAGGATGCGGCGCGATGACGATGACATCGGAGGGAGTTTACCATGAAGACTGCAGGATGCCGCGAGAGCCGAAGATGATACTGATGCAGTTTCGATTTGGGCAACCAATATAGAACCCAGCGTGGTAGCGCGGGATCCTTGGGGCTAGTTTGGCTAAGGTAATTAAGCTTCATGCTTGGTACCTTAAGCATCCCGCGCTACCGCGCTGGGTTCTGTAATTGATCAGCCAAACAGTACCCGAAGATACGATCCGCGAATTACACTAAACGGCACGAACGAAACTTCTTGTCATTCGCGGCTTTAGTCGGTAATCGTTTTGGAAAATTGCGACGCCACGGTTTTCGAAAGAAAGACAGACAGGAATGTCTGTCCTACTGACTGAAATGATCCGCGATGGCTCGGGCCAACGAGGGAATTGTGAACTGATCCGGCTGAATAGTTACTTGCAGGCCATGCTCGGCCGCGGTAGTAGCGGTGATATCGCCGATGCAGGCAATTGCTACTCCTGCGAGGGCGGCGCTCAAATCGTCAGTATCAAACAACTGGGCCAGGTTTCGCACCGTCGATGAACTGGTAAACGCTATGCAATCTGCACCCCCGGAAAGCATTGCGGTAATGCGGCCGCGATCCAGATTCTCCGGGAGTGAAGTCCTGTAGGCAGGGACGACGTCCACACGCGCCCCCGCTTGTTCCAGCGCTTTCGGCAAATAGTCACGTGCGACGGATGCGCGGGGAATCAAAACGTTAAGGCCATGCAACGCCTCCTGACCGCCGACAAATCGTGACAACGCGGCAAACACACCCTCAGCCTTAAACTCTTCCGGAACAACGTCGACGTGCACGTGCAAGTCTCTTAGCTTGTCCGCAGTGGCATCGCCTATCGCGCAAACTTTCAGATCGTCGAGCTCATGTGCGTTATGCCCGGTAGTTTGAAGTCTTCGAAAAAAGTGGTCGACTCCGTTTACGCTGGTGAAGATGAGCCAATCGTAGCCGTATAGATGTTCGATGGCCTCGTCGAGACGTTCGTAGCTTTCGAGTTCGCGAATCTCGATCGTAGGACAAACGATCACGCGTGCACCGTATTGTTCAAGCTCGGAAACAAATTCGTCGGCCTGGGCCAAGGCTCGAGTGACGACGACTGTGCGGCCGGCGAGCGGCTGGGTTGGCGAAATGGGTTCCTCAGGCTTTGATGCTGTCATTGTTGTGGTTCGGAGCGTATGGCGACCAGGGTGTCTCGCTTTGCTGGGACCGCGGGCGTCTCGCCCGCCGAGCGTGCGTGTGCACGCCCTAAAGTTGTCCAAGGCACCGCTTGCCGAGGGGTCTCGCGCTTGGCGCTCGCGGCGGGCGAGACGCCCGCGGTCCCCAGAAAAGGACGTCCTCATCCATTGGGGGTGAATCCCTGGCTGAGCAGCTCACGCGCGCCGTTGGCCAGAAGTTGTTCTGCCAAACGAAACCCCAATTCTTCCGCTTCGTCCAGCGATCCGCTGAGACGATCCCTGATAATCCGTTTGCCCTGGGTATCAGCTACCAAACCGTCAAGGCGGATACGCTTTTCGCGAACTGCAGCGTGCGCGGCAATTGGTAATTGGCAACCACCGCCCAGGCTTCTTAAAAAAGCTCGTTCTGCAACACATGCGAGCCGCGTAAACTTGTGATCCAGTTTGCCGACAACTTCCGTCAATTCATCTTCGCGTCGCACCTCGATCGCAAGCGCGCCCTGGCCCACTGCCGGAAGCATCTCCTGTGTAGTTAATGCCGCGCTGATCCGGTTTTCCAGTTTCAGCCGTCGCAATCCAGCACATGCCAGCAACAGCGCATCGTATTGTCCCTCGTCGAGCTTACGCAGTCGCGTGTCCACATTCCCACGAAGGTCCTTGAACACGAGATCAGGTCGCAGGTGTTTCAGTTGCGCCAGTCGCCGCGGACTAGATGTGCCGATGATAGCTCGCTGCCGCAATTTGCCGATGCTTGCTACCGATTTAGAAGCGCGGCTGTTTGGGAGAATCAGCGCGTCGCGGGGATCTTCGCGCTTGCAAATTGCCGCAATTTCTAATCCCTCGGGAACAATCGTGGGCAGATCTTTCAACGAATGGACCGCCAGATCGATACGACCATCAAGCAGCGCATCTTCAAGCTCTTTAGTGAATACACCTTTGCCACCGATAACCGAAAGCGGTTCGGTTTTCACGTCACCCGACGTCTTGATTATCTCTATTGAAATCTGAAGAGAAGGAAAGAGGAGTTGGATTTGCTCTTTTACAATTTGGGCCTGAGTCAGTGCGAGATTCGAACCTCGCGAGCCAATTACTAGAAGGTCTTTCATGAATTGTGGCGAATACTATTCTTCCAGGCCGAAAACATCTCGCCACGCCTGGACGGTCTCTTCGTCACTTGGGTCGACAGAGCGTCTCATCCGGGTCAAGACCGGGTGGGAAATCTTGTTGACTGTGGACAGCAACAAAGCTTCGATCGCATGTTCCTGGTCAGCAGTCAACGGGCCCAGCCGGTTACGGTGCCGGCTCAGTTCCTGCCGCGCGATGTCATGTAATGTTTGGCGCATGGCTCCGATTGTGGGGCCGGCATCGAGCGCACGCAGCGATTGCTGAAACTGCATTATCTCGGATTCCACGATCAGTTCCGCGCGCTCAGCTTCGCGTTCGCGCTCGCGAATGTTTGATGAGATGACCGACTCCAGGTCGTCTATATCGAATACGAAGACGTTGGGGATTTCACCAATCGCCGGATCGATGTTTCGAGGCACACTGATGTCGATAAAGAATGCCGGACGATTGCGCCGCTTTGTCAGTGCCTTACGAACCATCTCTTCCGTGACCACATAGTGATCGGCCGAGGTGGAACAAATAACCACATCGGCCTCGGCAACATAGTCCGCGATTCGTTCGAAGCTAACTGGTTCGCCACCAAGTTCGGATGCAAGCCGGCGGGCCGGTTCTTCGCTCCGATTTGCGAGCAAGACACGGCTAACGCCGGCATTCACCAGATGACGCGCGGAGAGTTCAGCCATCTCTCCCGCGCCAATCAAGAGCGCTGTGTGACCGGCAAGGGAATTGAAGATCTTTTTGCCAAGCTCCACTGCCATGTAACTGATCGAAACCGCGCTGGCGCCTATCCCGGTCTCAGTTCGCACCCGCTTGGCCACTTTGAACGCATGAGGCACAAGGCGATTCAAGACGCGGCCCGTGGTACCGGCGTCGAGTGCGATTGAGTAAGCGCGCCGGATTTGGCCCAGGACCTGCGGTTCGCCAACCACCATGGAATCGAGCGAGGAGCTCACGCGAAACAGGTGGCGCACCGCCATGTCGTCAGTGTGTTTGTAGAGGTGTGTTTCGAAGAACGAGGGCGGCACGTATTCGTCGCGGCTGAGAAACTGGACCACACGCTGCGTGGTGTCGTTGAGCATGGTTGTCTCAGTCAGGACTTCTACCCGGTTACAAGTTGAGACAATCAAACCTTCGCGGATGATTTGGCCGTCAACGAGCGAGCGCAATCCGGCGTTGCAGGCGTCGTCAGTAAACGCCAGCCGCTCGCGCACCTCGACAGGCGCCGTTTTATTGTTGACTCCAACTAAAACAATCGACATCAGTGTTTTCTTATCTAAACGCTGTCCCCGTACTGGTGCGTTGAGCTTTGTACTTAGTCCTTTGTACTTGGCTTGCTCCTGTGGCTCTTCCAAGAAAAGTTCGACTTAAAAGCTCAAAGTACAAAGCTCAAAGCACAAAGCTCAAAGCCGGTAATCATCCAAAAACATGATAGCCGCCCATTAGTCTGGCGCCGAAAAATGTAAATAGCACCAGAGCAAATCCCGCAACACCCATCCATGCGGCCATCCGGCCGCGCCAACGAGAAGTGGAGCGATAGAGAATCAATAACAGGTAAAGCGACCATGTGAGCGCCGCAAAGATCTCTTTGGGATCATTGTGCCATATCTGCCCATTGCGCGACGACGACCAAAGCATCCCGGTCGCTATTCCCACGGTCAAAAAGGTGAGTCCGATAGCCGCCGCGCTCGTAGCAATTTCATTTACGGTTGTCAGCGATGGAAGACGATGGTAGATAGCGCTGAAAGTTTTTAGTTTTAGTTCCCGTTCCTGCAATAGATACATGATGCTGGCGACGAAAACGACGAAAAACGCAGCGTAGGCAAATAAGACCAGCGTCGTGTGCACCGGAAAAAGCCAGGTTGTCGACATGCTGCTGGCTTCGAGAGAACCGCTGGGTTCGGATCGCGTAATGATGGCGATGAAGATCAGTGCCGAGACCAGCGGCAAAGTGAAACTGCCCAACGGTCTGGCCCCATAGCGATAAAGCACCAGAGCGTAGCTTGCCACCAGGGTCCAGGCGAGAAATGAAAGGGTTTCACGAAGGTAAAAGAGCGGGTAATGTCCGTAGATTACCCAGTCCGCAATCAACGCGGCCGTATGCAGAGCAAAACCTACGCCCAGCGCCCATTCAGAAACTCTCTGAAGGGCGCGGCGCTTGTTTAGAAACGCGAGCACAGCATGGATTGCTGCGACAACATAAGCGGCCAGGACGGCCAGCAATAGCGATCTCATGTGAAACGAACGAACGCTTTGATTTTAGTTGATGGATAGGATGCCAGCAAGACGGGCAAGTGAACTT
>JBGTCM010000222.1:0-12637 GCA_041748795.1 Pyrinomonadaceae bacterium | reverse complement strand
TAGCGCCGGTAGTCCAACGTTAGACCACCGCCCGGCCCGCCATGAAGAAACACCGCCGGCTTGCCGTTGGGATTTCCGACTTGTTCGTAGTAAAGCTCGTGAATCGGCGAGACTTTCAGTCTCCCCGTGTCGAAGGGTTCAATCGGATCATAAAGCGTTTTGAGTTCAGTCATAGGTTAACTCTAGGCATTGGACACTTTCATTCCAAACTTTCTACTGAATCTCTCCATATATTCCAGGTGTCTTTGATTCTCTTCCTGTTGCCACTCGTCTGAATACTGCCAACTCGATGGTTCTCTGGGTCTTAACGTCCGCGTGGATTAGAACAACTGGTAGCCGTACTTCACGGGAAAGATATTCAGCGTTGGGAATCTCAAGCTGCTGAGATATGAAAGCTTTGGAAGCGGAATACCGCGTTCCTGCTGAGCTTTTCAACTGCACTTTGAAGAAGATACCTGTTAACTTGAAGTTGTCAAAAATTTCAACATCGAAATCTATGCCATTATCTTTGTAGAGCTTTCCGACTGCCCATCCCAGAGGTTCAAAGATGGATTTCATTTGGCGCTCACCAGCATCGTCAATGATTTGCTGTTTTGGCCTCTTCATCTAGTTAATTGAACCCAGTTTAAGAGCATAATCCCTTATTGGATATGATGCCATATAGTCTCAAACCATGCCCTTGAAGTGCGCCCTAGGCAATGCTAGTCTTTCCACATGGACACCTTACCTGAAATCGAAGCTGCCGTGGACTCGCTACCGGAGACGCAGCAAAAAGAATTGTTCCGGCATCTATCGGAGCGCTTCCAGAGGCAGGAAGCACCGAAACGGCGCTTGCCGCTAGTCGCGCCCACAGGAAATTCAATCACCCAGCAAGACATTGACGATGCCCTCGATTCCGACTGAGGCGTTGCTAGACGTCAACGTGATCATTGCGTCTGTTTTCGCCGACCACGTTATGCACCAGCCTGCCCGGCGATTTGTCGAATCCCTCGATCGATTCTACACGACACCCACTGTACAAGGCGGCTTTCTGCGCTTCGCCACGCGCCCTCTAAGGAATGAGCGCGGAGGGCTACAGCAGCCGCGGCTCACCATGGCTGAGGCGCTCGCAAAATTGCGAGAGTTCACGGAAGCCGAGGGCCACATTTTCGTAAGCGATGATGTGCCGTTCACAGACTTGGAACTGCGGTCAATGCAGGGTCATCGTCAGTGGACCGACGCGTACCTGCTTCAGATCGCTCGCAAGAATAACCTCACGCTAGCCTCACTCGAGAGTCGTATGGCAACCATTGATAATCCAGCGACTCCGGCGCTCTACGTAGTTGGTTATAGTTAGTAGTATGTCGGTCGGGCGACAGTGAGCACGAAAACCTCACTAGCACCAGCTTCCGACAAAGCTTTTGCGCATGAAGACACCGTAGCACCGGTCGTAAATACATCGTCAACCAGCAAAACGCTTTCGCCTGCCACTAAAGCCGGATGGACCACGTGAAATGCTTTGTCTACAGTTTTCCTTCGATCCGTCGCATCCATACCTGCACGATGACGTTCCGTGTGAGTTGTCCGCACCAGGGTAGAGTTATTAAACGGAAGACGTGACGCATCAGCGAGCTTCTGTGAAAGGTGCGCTGCCTGGTTGAAGCCTCTCTCCTTTTTGCGCTCCGCGTGCAGCGGGACCGGAATGATCAAGGTTGCCTTATTCAAAGGGTCGCGCGCTTGTGTGGCGACTAATAACTCGACCAGCCGGCCACAAATGTCGGGCCGATGTTTGAGCGATAATACTGAAGCTCTAAGCGCCCCTTCATACATGCCACACGCCCGGGCCGCGGTAAACTCAAGTTCGTCGCAACGATGGCAACGAACTTCTTCTCTTCGCGCCTCAGGCACGCTGCCGCGCGATTGAAGCCCACATTTCCAACATACGGTTTCGCGCCCACTAAAAATCATGGTCTCTCGCCAACACTTTAAACAGGCAATGCCAAGCGCTCGCGATTCGACACTGCGGCCACAAACCACGCACGACTGTGGGTAGACGAGAGACAGTATGGAGTCGTAGCAGAGACTGGCCGTGTAAGTGATGCGCATTAGGATTTAGCCGCCAGGACGCCAAGAACGCCAAAATCAGAAAAACTTAAGCTTAGCTTCTATTCTTTTGTCTCATTGGCGAGTTTGCTTGGCGCGCTTGCCGTCTTGGCGGCTCGCTTTAGTGTTCTGCAAAAAGCCAACGGCCTCCGGGGCGTTAACCCGCGGAGGCCGTGATTATGTCATCAAGTGGATTTGGATTTCTATTCTTCGTCTTCGTTCAACAGACCACGCTCATGCAAGTCCTGACAGCGCACGCAATGGCGCGCCCAGGGCACCGCCTCAAGCCGCTTCTCCGGTACCGCCTGACCACAGCGAATGCATTTTCCATAGCCGCTGTCGTCCATGCGCACCAGCGCTTCGTCGATAAGGTTTAGCATTTGCCGGTCGTTGTCAGACATCGAGACTAACAGTTCCTTGGTATAGGCATTTGCGGCCATGTCCGCCGGATCCTGCGTGGCTTCGGAGTCGCGCTCGCGGCTGTATAGTTCCGCTTGCTGCACCTGGCCCACCAGGCTCTCACGGCGATCCATTAATTTGTCGCGAAAGACTCTGACTCTTCTCTTATCCATTTTTATTAAGCCCTCCACCCTACTTGTTTATGACCTGTATCTGAACTCTCTCACTTTTGATACGGCAGACCATGGATGATGGTGTAAGCCCGGTATAACTGCTCGAGTAAAACAACTCGCGCCATCTCATGTGTAAGAGTCAACCGCGAAAGACTCCAACGTTTGTCGGCTCGACTCGAAAGCTCCTCTGACACCCCATTTGGCCCACCTACGATAAACGCCACTTCCCTGGTACCCCCGTCCCGCCAATGGCGCAGCTCGTTTGCCAACTGCTCGGAAGTCCACTCAACGCCCGCCGGATCCAACAACACATTGATGGCGCCCTCACGCAGCCCGTCTGAGATGCGCTTCGAATCCTTATCGATGCCCGCCTTCAGAGAACCGGAAGCTTCACGAAACTCTGAGACTTCGCACCTGGCGAAGTGAGAAAGCCGTTTCAGATAGACATCTATCAGCGCTTTCAGGTTCGCGTCTTTCGTCTTCCCGGTCCAGATAACTCGCAGCCGCATAAGCCAAGGGATGGGGGATGAAGGATGAGGGATGAAAAACCTGGCGCTCCCTGTTATTTCCTTCATCCCTCATCCTTCATCCCTCATCCTTTCCTTCTTCCGCGCCAGCTTCTCATATAGATTTTTCCGGCTGATCCCGAGAATCCGCGCTGCCTCGGTCTTGTTTCCCTTAGCAGCCGCCAAAACCTCGTCGACATATTCGGCCTCAATTTGGGCCAGCGACGGTGGCTTTACTCGTCGTCGTTGAACCTGAACAGCCGCGCTAACCGACTCCGGAAGTTGTTCAACGTCAATTTGCGTCCCGGTCGACATGATCACTGCGCGCTCTATCGTGTTGGCCAACTCGCGAACGTTCCCGGGAAAGTAATACTCAGTCAACAAGCTAACGACCGCCGGACTCAACTGATTTGCCGCGCGCCCGTGCTTGGCTCCGTACATTTCAACAAAAGCCTGGGCCAGCTCCGGCAGGTCTTCTCCGCGCTCGCGCAACGAAGGCACCTTGATGTGCAGCACGTTGAGCCGGTAGTAAAGATCCTCGCGGAAGTGTTTGCGATTAACGGCGTCACTCAAGTCAACGTTAGTCAGTGCGATTAACCGCGCATCAACTTTGATGGTCCGCCCGCCGCCGAGGCGCTCGAATTCGCGCGTCTCGATCACTCGCAAAAGCTTCGCCTGCGACTCGATCGTCAGGTAGGCGATTTCGTCGAGTACGAGCGTGCCCTTATGCGAAGCCTCGAGCCGGCCGGGCTTATCTTCGCCCGCTCCTGTAAAGGCGCCGCGTTGATACCCAAACAGTTCGGCTTCCAGTAGATCCGGAGGCAGCGTGGCACAGTCAATCTTCACGAACGGCTGTTCTGACCGCTTCGATTTGGAATGAATATACAAAGCGAGCGCGTCTTTCCCCGCCCCCGACTCACCCGTGATTAGCACATTCGCGTCTGTTTCAGCCACCCGCTCAGCGAGACGAACAGCCTCGCGCATCGGTTCTGAACGCGCCACGATCTGGATCACGATTCGTTTCTCAAAGAACTATCGGCATCAGTAAAGCCGTTGGCGAGTTCCTCTGGTAATGCAACTCGCTTCGATTCCCGCCATAACCTTTCGAGGTCGTAAAACTTTCGCGCCTTCTCGTCAAACACGTGGACCACAAAATCACCGTAGTCCAACAGGATCCATTCAGCAGTCTTATAACCCTCCACCCGAGCGGCCGCACTACCGTTCTTCTTGAGTGTTTCAGATACGGCGTCGGAAATCGCCTGGACTTGTCGTTCGTTGCTTCCGCTGACGATCACAAAGAAGTCAGTGAAACTGGCAATCTCACGGAGATCCAACACCACGGTATCGATAGCTTTCTTCTCACTCGCGGCACGTAATGCCGTCATGATTCTATCGTCGAGCGTTTCTTCGGCTGCCGGCGGAGTTGTAATCGCCTTGGCGTTAGCCGAGACTGAAGGCGCCGGGTGTAATGACTGTTCCTTGATGGTTGAATTACTCATTCTTGTTTCTATATAACCTGTACTTCCTGATATATTCCGCGACTTCGCGCGACACCAACTTTTCTAATTCCTCACTTTGACCTGCTCGTGCTGCCTGCCTGACGGCTGTGGCTGAGATCTCCAACTTCACCGCGTCAGTTATGAATATCTTCTTACTATCCTGTTCAGCTGACGCCGCCGCTTCCTCGTTTCGACCGCGGACATCGACAATGGACGCCGCCACATCGCTTCCGACTTGTTCGACGGAAAACTCAAATCCCGGCCGAGTTACCACAATCAGATTCGCCAGCGTCCGCAATCTTTCCCAATCACGCCAGGTCGTAATTTCGCTCCACGAATCGAATCCCATTACAAAAAACAGATCGGCGAAATCTGATGTTTGTGACCGAAAGTGGTCAAGCGTCTCGACCGTGTATTGTCGTTCGCGGCCCTCGAGCTCGTAAGTCGAAATACAAAGACGGGGGTCGCTTTCGGTCGCGAGCGCGAGCATCGCATGCCGGTGAAAGCCTGACGAAACTTCCCGGTCCACTTTGTGGGGCGCGACGCGTGCCGGCACAAACAAAAACTGATCGATGGCAAAGATCTCGGAAACGCTTCTCGCTACTTGCAGGTGGCCGAGGTGCACCGGATCAAACGTGCCACCATAAATTGCGATTCGCTTTCGCTCGTGCATCCTCTCCTACAAAGCCCGCGAAATCTAAAGCGCCAGGTCAATTGTCTCGCGCTGTTGATTCGCCTCTTTCAGTTCATCAAGCTTCGCTGCGACCGCGGCGACCAGTTCCTTCGTACCTTTGTTCGTTACCGAAGAAATAACGTAAAACGGCAGGCCATCGCTCTCCACTTGCTGGCGTAGCGACTCCAAACGCTCCGGCTCGTCGAGAGCGTCCACTTTGGTGGCAACCACCATCTGCGGCCGGTCTGCCAACTCGGGATTGTAGGCCTTCAACTCACGGTTCACAGTCATATAGTCGCTGACGGGCTCGCGTCCGGAAATGGAAGAGACATCTACCAGATGAAGGAGCAGCTTGGTCCGTTCAACGTGTCGCAGGAAGCGATCGCCGAGTCCTGCGCCCTCATGTGCGCCTTCAATCAATCCGGGAATGTCTGCCACAACGAAGGTGCGAAAATCACCGAGGTCAACCACACCCAGATGAGGCTCGAGTGTTGTGAATGGATAGTCAGCAATCTTCGGCTTGGCCGCCGAAATGGTAGATATGAGAGTTGACTTGCCGGCATTGGGAAAACCAACGAGTCCAACATCCGCCAACAGCTTGAGCTCCAGTTGCAACTCCAGCTCATCACCTTCGCTGCCGCTTTGGTGATAACGGGGCGCGCGATTGGTGGAGGTCGCAAAATGGGAGTTCCCAAAACCGCCACGTCCCCCTTTGGCTGCCAACCAGCGCGAGCCATTAGCAGCCAGGTCGTACAAAAACTCTCCCGACGTGCTGTCAAAGATCTGAGTACCTACAGGCACTCTAACCGTGATGTCTTCGCCTTCCCGCCCAGAGCAATTAGAACCTTCTCCGTGTCGACCTCGCTCCGCGTTGTGTTCCGGGTTATAACGCAGGTGAAGCAGAGTATTGAGGGATTCATCTGCGACTATCCAGACATCGCCTCCGCGTCCGCCATCGCCGCCGGATGGACCACCACGCGGAACAAATTTCTCTCGACGAAAAGCTGTTACGCCATTGCCCCCTGTGCCGCCTCTTACGCGAATCTTGGCGCGATCAATAAACATCTAAATCGAAAGCGACGCCGATCGCCAATCTTTTTGTTTGGCTCAGGCGTCGCGTAATACCGTTATTTGTCTTTAGCACAGCCTATGCGGAAGACGCCTGCTCCAGTGGATAGACACTGATAAATTTGCCGGAGCGCCCTTTGTCTTCAAATTTGACAGTGCCATTAATGAGGGCGAAGAGTGTGTCGTCCTTACCTCGGCCGACGTTTTTTCCGGGCTTCCATTTCGTTCCCCGCTGACGCGCAATAATGTTGCCGCCGAGAACGCTCTCCCCGCCAAACTTTTTCAGTCCCAGCCGTTGCGAATTTGAATCGCGGCCGTTACGAGATGAACCGACTCCCTTTTTGTGTGCCATAAGCCATTTCCGATTTCCGATTTCCAATTTCCGATTTACTAAATTCCTTCAATCGGCAATTGGCAATTGGCAATCGGCATTCCCCCTATCCTATCGAATCTATGGTGATCGTCGTGTAACCCTGACGGTGGCCCTGTTTCCGCTTGTAGTGCTTGCGGCGCTTCTTTTTGAAGACCACGATCTTTGCGCCGCGACCATGATCGACTACGGTTGCCGAAACCTTGGACGCCCCTACGACCGGGCCGTCCGCGTTCTCGCCGTCACCAGCCGTCAACAGAGCATCGATCTCGATGGACTTGCCGGCTTCCGCGTCGATCGACGGAATTCGGATCGTGCTGCCCTTTTCCACGACAAACTGTTTGCCGCCTGTTTTGATAACTGCGTATGACATCTCTTTGTCCCTCTCAGACGAGCCCACTCACTACAGAAAAGTCGATTATTATAGGCCTCACACTCGCAAACGGCAAACGCAGACGTTTATCGGGCTGAAGCCACCACTCCACCCTGGTTTTTGGCGGTTTTTGGGGGATTCTTAGCCAAAAAATACTCCATAAAACTCGTCGATATCTCACCCGCCCGGAACTTTGGGTCGTCCATAATCTTTAAGTGCAAAGGAATCGTCGTTTTAATGCCCTCGATTACCATTGCCTCCAATGCTCGCCGCATGCGGGCGATCGCCAGGTCGCGTGTCCGGGCATGTGTGATTACCTTGGCAATCATCGAATCGTAGAAAGGCGGCACCTTGTAACCCGCGTACACGTACGTATCAACGCGAACTCCCGGACCACCGGGCAGATTGAAAGCGGTAATCAAACCCGGCGAAGGAGCAAAGGTCTCCGGATTTTCGGCATTGATACGACACTCTATCGCGTGGCCGACAATCATCAGGTCGTCCTGCGTGTATCCAAGTCTCTCGCCTTCAGCAATTCTGATCTGGTTGCGGACAATGTCGGCCAGCGTCACCATCTCGGTAACGGGGTGCTCAACCTGAATCCGGGTGTTCATCTCCATGAAGTAGAACTTGTTGTCCTGATCAAGCAGAAACTCGACAGTTCCGGCACTCGCGTAACCCAGTTTTTTACAGGCAGCAACGGCTGCGTTTCCCATCTCATTGCGCAGCTCCGGAGAAAGAACCGGCGAGGGTGCTTCCTCTAATAATTTTTGGTGACGACGTTGGATTGAACACTCGCGTTCGCCCAGGTGAATACAGTCTCCGTGTTCATCAGCCAAAACCTGGATTTCGATGTGACGCGGATCTTTAACGTAACGCTCGATGTAAACACTCCCGTCCTTGAACGCTGCCGCCGCTTCATTCGACGCCGTTTCAAGCGCATGAGCGAGCTCATCTTCGCTTTGTACAATGCGCATCCCTCGGCCACCGCCGCCGGCTGACGCTTTTACAATGACTGGAAACCCGATCTCGCGAGCAATCCTCAACCCTTCAGCTTCCGAAGTTATGGGATCTGGACTCCCGGGCACCACCGGCAAACCCGCTTCCGTCATGGCCCGGCGCGCTTTCACCTTATCTCCCATCAGGCTGATGATGTTTGGTGGTGGGCCTATAAACTTGATGTTGCAGGCGGTACAGATCTCAGCGAAGTAGGACGACTCTGCAAGGAAGCCATAACCGGGATGAATCGCGTCGACGTTGAAAATTTCCGCAGCGCTAATGATGGCCGGAATGTTGAGATAGCTTTGTGCCGAAGGGGCTGGACCAATACACGCAGATTCGTCGGCAAACCGAACGTGTAGTGAATCGCGATCGACATCGCTGTGGACCGCGACCGTTCTGATCCCCATTTCTTTGCAGGTCCAGATGATCCGGCAGGCGATCTCACCGCGATTCGCGATTAGGATTTTCTTAAACTTTCGAAGCTCCGGCATTATTAGTCCAAAGTCCAATGTCCAAAGTCCAAAGTCTTGGGTCCTTTAGTCCAGTAGACTTTGGACATTGGACTTTGGACTTTGGACTATTTTTTGATCCCGAACAGCGGCTGGCCATACTCGACGGGCTGACCATTCTCAACGTATATCTTCGCCACCTCGCCGCTAGTCTCCGCTTGAATTTCGTTCATCAATTTCATCGCTTCAATGATGCAAACGATGGAATCGTGATCAACCGTGCTGCCAATCTTCACAAAGGACTCAGCGTTAGGGGAAGGTGAGCGATAGAACGTTCCGACTATAGGCGAGGGAATGATATAGAGATCCTGATCCTCAGAGGCTTCCGTCTGTGCTTTGGCTCCCGGATGGGAAGGCGCTATGGGAGGAGTTGAACCGGCGTCAGCAGCCGGTAGAGTTGGAGTGGACTGAACAGAGCCAGAGACTGTTTGAGGGTGAGCGCCGGCAACACCGGCCGGTTCACCGGGATCAGGACCGCGACGAAAGCGCACTCGAAAACCCTCGCGCTCTAACTCAAATTCGGTGAACTCGTGCTCGCGAATCAATCCGATCAGCTCGCGCAACTCATCCATGTTCACCGGAATTTCGGTCCGGATTTGGCTTCGACGCCGGCGTCCGCCTGCACGCGCAGTAGAATCCTGTTCAACCGAAACTTCATCTGTCGCCTGCGGTTCGTCGGCGGCGTTTTGACTCTCAGGATTATTCATTTTTTTCGCGGGTTCCATCTACCGAAGCCCCCATGCCCATCAAAGTGTTGAGCCCCAAAAGACTCGGGTTGGCAATACCGACGGTCGTTTGGGGCAAGTCCGACCGAGCATGCACTCGGCGTTACCACACGTTGAAATCTATTTCTCTTTTTCTTCGCCCGCCTCGTCTGCAGGCTTTCCGGTTTCTTCAGTCGATTCTTTCGTAAACGGTTCGGGACCGTCCGGTACCGGCGTTTCGATTTCGCTGGCTTTGGCTGGGAGCCTGCTGGCAACGCCTTCTTTGGTTAGGGTCGTAGCGGTTCCCCTGGTGTCGGCCCCTTTTTTCTTCTTGGAAGTGGAGGCTGTCGCCTTTCGTTTCTTTGCCGCTTCCAGTGCTTCCAACTCCGCCCGATTACCGACCAACTCGATTATCGCGATCTCAGCATTGTCCCCAGCCCGATGACCCAGCTTGAGAATTCTCGTATACCCACCCGGCCGATCTTTGTAGCGCTCGCCCAGCTCATCAAACAAGCGCTTGAGTGCGGCGATTCCAGCAGTACGTTCCGGACGCACCTGTCCGCGCTTCCCGGTTAAGGCTGCGTGCTGCATGTTGCCGGCATGAAAGAATCCGGCCGCTTGGCGTCGAAGATGTAATGCGCGTGGTCCTGTATCGTCGCCTTCAAGGTTAGTGGCTTTTCGAGAGAGTGTGATCACACGCTCGACGAAAGGCCTCAACTCCTTGGCTTTCGGCAGCGTGGTAACAATGCGCTCGTCGCGAGCATTAATCAGCGAGACTGCCAGGTTGCGAAGCATCGACATCCGATGTTCGCTCGTCCGACCTAGTTTTCGATGTGCTTTTAGGTGCCGCATGACTGTAAACGATATCTGCTTTATCGAGAGCACTACGAGAGCGTCTCGGTGTTATTCCTCGTCGCCTTCGAAGTCGCTGAGATCGGCGCCATCGCGGCCGCCGGTTCCCGGGATCGGGTTTCCCTGTTCGTCAAACTCCATCCCGAAATCCAGGCCCATGCCGTTCAGGATTTCCTTAATCTCATTCAAAGACTTTTTGCCAAAATTCTTTGTCGCCAGCATTTCGCGTTCGCTGCGTTGGACCAAATCGCGAATCGTTCTAATGTCGGCATTCTTCAAACAATTGTAGGAACGCACCGACAGTTCCAACTCATCCACCGAGCGATCAAGCTGGTCATTGCGAGGAAGCGGCGGTCTTTCGATTTTAGAATATGCGAAGTCGTCTGTATCTTCTTCAAAATTGATGAAGATAGACATGTGGTCTTTGATCAGTTTCGCCGCCAGGCCGATCGAGTCCTCAGGCTTGACCGAACCATCGGTCCAAACCTCGATCGTCAGCTTGTCAAACTCGGTGTTCTGACCGAGACGAGCAGCTTCGACGGTGTAGTTGACCTTCTTGACAGGCGTGTGGACCGAGTCGATCGGGATATAACCGAGCGAAAGATCTTCGTCGAAGTTTCGATCTGCGGAAACGTAACCGCGACCACGCTTCAGGCGCATTTCAACTTTCAACGATCCGCCTTCGCTGACCGTGGCTATGTGCACTGAATCGTCCAGCACCTCCACGTCAGCGTCTGCTTCGATATCTGCAGCGGTAACTTCGCCGGCTGTTTCTTTCGAAATCCGCAGAGTCTTGGACTCATTGCCATGGAGCTTGAAGGGCACTTGCTTCAGATTCAGAATCACGTCGGTAGCGTCTTCAACCACGCCTTTGATTGAGGAGAACTCGTGCTCAACGCCCTCAATCTTCACGGCCGTAACAGCTGCCCCCTCGATCGAGGAAAGCAGTGCTCGCCGAAGTGAATTTCCCACTGTGGTGCCGAAACCGCGCTCGAATGGTTGCGCGGAAAAACGACCGTAACGTTCGGTGAGCGTCTCGGAGTCGGCCGCCAGACGGCGCGGCATTTGAAACCCGGTCCAGAGATTATTTTGATCCATAGCCATAGCGTTTTAATTTCCGAGTTAGAAAAAATGGTTTCCGCGGGCCGCAATATCCGCAGCCCACGGGTTTCAAAAAACTACTTACTATAAAGCTCAACGATAAGCTGCTCGTTGATCGAGCGATCTATATCTTCGCGAGCAGGCAAGCCACTGATCCGCGCAGACATGTCTCCGCCATCCTGTGAAATCCAGGATGGGCGTCCGCGCCCGGCGGCGGTTTGCCACGCACTCTCAATGTGCGGGTTCTTCCGGCTTCCCTCTTTGATACTGATAATTTCGCCGGCCTTGACCTGATATGAAGGGATGTCGACCTTGCGCCCGTTAACCATGACGTGACCGTGGTTAACCAACTGCCGCGCCTGTCTGCGAGAAGTGGAAAAACCTGCGCGGTAAACTGCGTTGTCCAGCCGACGTTCGAGCAGGAACAGCAAGTTCTCGCCGGTAATTCCCTTCATGCGCGCGGCGCGCTCGAAATAGTTACGGAATTGTCCTTCAAGGATGAAGTAGATGCGTTTGACCTTCTGCTTCTCGCGCAATTGCTGGCCGTATCCGACCAGCGCCTTACCGCGACGCATCGAGTTGCCATGTTGTCCGGGCGGCTGTGTACCGCGTTTTTCAATCGGACAAGACGGCTTGTAACACCTGTCACCTTTAAGAAAAAGCTTTGCACCTTCACGGCGGCACAAGCGGCACACCGCATCTCTATACCTAGCCAACTGTTTCTGCCTCCAGTCTAAATTCGACGGAAAAGTTTACAGGCCGGTTTCGATATTAGAATGCTGATTTCGGATTTCAATCTGAAATTTGAGATCAGCGATCTGAAATGAACCAGGCCCTTCGTCCTTTAGGTTAATCAATTTTCAATCTTCGACAGCCGCCACCGCTTCCGAACAAATCGGCAATCGGCACCTGGGCAATCGACAATGCTTAAACTCTTCGACGCTTCGGCGGACGACAGCCATTATGTGGAATGGGAGTCGTGTCGCGAATAGTGGTTACTCTGATCCCGGCATTCGCAATTGCGCGAATTGCCGATTCACGGCCACCACCAGGGCCCTTAACTCGAACTTCACATTGCTGCATTCCTGCTTCGTGCGCTTTCTTGGCTGCTTCATAAGCTGCCTGCTGCGCGGCGAACGGCGTGCCTTTACGCGAACCACGAAATCCGCGAGCGCCGGCCGATGATTGAGCAATGAGATTACCTTCCAGGTCGGTAATTGAAATCATCGTGTTGTTGAAAGAGGCAGCAACGTGTGCAATGCCCACAGGGACATTCTTCTTCTCTTTCTTGCGAAAAACTTTTTTCTTTCCAGTTGCTTTTGCCAT
>JBGTCM010000221.1:0-14912 GCA_041748795.1 Pyrinomonadaceae bacterium | reverse complement strand
AGGTTTGCGCCGATGCCTGAAAACAAATCAGGCCCGAAAGCAATATCGTGGGGACTACCGCAAGCAAACCATTTGTTCTGTGATTTCTCATTGCTTAATCACGTCTTCCTTATGACAAATACTTATTTACCAGGAGCCTCTGGCTGACGCCATCAGAGGAGCCGACCCTTGCGCCATAACTCTCTGCGAACCAAAACTTACCGGAGGTAGAGAAATCGTACGCGAACTTCCCTTTCCATTATCCAAGGAAACCTTCATTGGCTGGGCCGACGACCCAATCGGATAGTCAGCAGCGCTCGCATTCAATTCAGAAGCCCTAATGATTCTGGCCGGCGTGCTGGCTTCTTCTCTGATTCCCATCCGGGGCGTATGTCGTGCAGTCGAGACAGCGGCAAACTTCTGTGTAACTGGCCGCCTCGGAACAAAATTGCTTTCATCACCTACGGCGACCGGCGTCGTTTCAACCGCGAGTGGAGCACCAACCAACGCTGGAGTTTGTTTTCCATCAACGACCTTCGGCGACGGAGTATTGTTGTTAGCAACTAAAGAGTTATTGCTCGACGGTTTGAAGTTTAAGAATGCTACCGAACCAAACAACACCAACAGGGCGGCAACTGCCGCCGCGCGAACACCGAATGAGAGATTCGCAAAACTTAATGGAAAGTGGGCGTTACCCGCCTTTTCACCGGCGAGACGTGCGCGCAAACGAAAATCAAAATCGCCTGGAGCCTCTATGGTTCCCAGACTCGACAAGATGTCCTGCAACTTATCGTGCTCTTTACTAAACGCCATGCACGGACGGCAAGCACTCATATGCCGCCTCGCGAAAGCACTTAGCAAGTCGCCAGGGGCTGTTTCATCAACCTCTCGTCGTACGGTTTGGCAATTCATTGTTCTCATAGTATTCCTCAGAGATAAGCAGTCATCTTTTCACGCAGGAAGCCGCGCGCCCGGCTGATGCGTGATTTAACTGTTCCTTCGCTTGTTTCAAGAATTCGGGAAATCTCTTCATAACTGCGGCCATCCACGTCACGCAAAATCAGAGGCGCTCGATACTTTTCAGGTAGCGTGCTGATCGCCCGTTGGACTGCCTGTCGTCGCTCGAAATCCACCATTGCCATGTCCGCCAGCGGCTGTGTGTCGGGCGGATTAAATTCCTGGGGCTCACTACCGTCCTTCGACTGGAAGAACCCAGTTAACGAGACTAACTTGCGTCGCTTGCGCTTCCGTAATTCGCTGATGGCGAGATTGGTCGCAATTCGATAGATATATGTCGAAAACGCATAGTTTGTCTGATACCGGTCGGCTGCCTTGTAAACTCTCACAAACGTTTCCTGCGCCAGATCCACGGCTCCGTCATAATCGCTGGTCATCCGGTAGATGTAACTCGTTATCTGATTTCTATACCGGCTCACCAGTTCGGCGAAGGCGTCTTCGTCACCTGTGCGCGTGGCCTCCAATAACGCGTGATCCGAAGTCGGATCCACAACGACCTCATGCCGCAACGCTGCGGAAAACGTTAAATCATTGATCGTGCTTAGTGTGTCCATCAGGGTGGGTAGGGCTCTCACAAGCGCTGACGAGTTTCCCATGTAGTCTAATTACGCTTCCGCTCGTTTAGCGGGCAATCTCCGGATACCTGAATTATACCCCGACCGTTGATTGTCCGCTGACCTATACACGCCCAGATGGGGCTTAGGTTCCGAAACGTGTGGCCGGAAAAACCGCAGATTAGGCAGATTTACGGGGAATCGAGGCAATTGTTTTTGAAAACGCGGCGAAGGGATGCGTACGAACGGGGCAGTAGCCCGACCGTAAGGGAGGGCGTATCGTCACGATAAAAAACGCCCTCCCTGACGGTCGGGCTACTGCCCCGATGACCCTTACGCTTCCGGGGCTTTGAAAAGCGAATCATCCAGTTTGGTGCCGTAGGTTACGTAGAAAATACGAGTTTCCTGGGTTTGTTTGCCATCTTCCAACAGCACGCTTCGGTAAGGAACGAGGGTGCTTTGGGCGTATCGATAATCGTGGAACGATCTTCTGAACTTCTGGGTGCCCCCGGCCTCTTCATATTCGAGCCACACCACGTGGAGCGTCTTGGCGCTGATGAAATAGCGAGTCTTCTGCTGGTCCTTGCCCACGATGTCAACGATATACAGGTCAATGCCTTTTTGCTTGTCCTTGCCCACGTAGGTCAGGGTCGAACCGTTTTCCTTATAGCGAAGCAAAGAATCAATGCTGTGTCGCTGTTGCGACAGGAAGACGTTGGCTGCATCCTGACGCGGTGTAAAGGCCGTGCCATTGATGATTCCCCATAATTTGCCCTCGCCGTAAATCAGGGAGTATTCGAGGGTTGGCATCTTTTGGTCGACGCGCACTTTGTCCTTTTCCGAGTTGTCGCCGCGAACGAAACGCCGCTCATAAGTCGCTTCTTCCGTCTTGCTGGGAACTTCGCAATTAGGCTTACAGACCCGTCCACGTTCTATGCCGTTCCGTCGTATCTGGTTCAATATCGGACGCGAGCCGTAAACGAAGATTGCCGATTCCACGATCTGCTCAGCGGTAAACGTCTTCTGGTTTTTGTCGATCGGCTGGACTGTTTGAGCCGGAGTTGCAACAGGCGAGGGGGATGCGGTTGGGGTTTGTCCCGCGGCGGGTGCCGCAGTACCGAGTGTTAAAACAAAAACAAAACTCGCCAACACTATGAATGAACGGCGCAAGAAATTAGTTCTCCTCTTAAATGATGCCATTTGAAATTCAGAAATAGGGAAAGCGCGCTCGAGAGGGCGGATTGTAACACAGGCATTGATTTCGAGCGCCCCCGCCAACTGTACCTAAGCCAGTAGATTGATGCGTATTTAGGGTGGACCGGATGCCCGTATTAGCCATTACCAGAACAAACAGCAGACCCTGCAGATGTTGTAGAGTTTATTGACAACATTTCTGGGCCTTGGATAGACTCCGCCCGCACCTCGAGATCAATCTCTGAAGTTGGCATTTGTTCAACGAGCCCAATTCCTCGCGCGTGCGCCAGGCAACATTGGCTCGGCAGAATTTACCTATCCATACTCCCGACTCTGGAGGCCCAATGAAAATTTACAACGTGATTGGATACTCACTGCTGGCGATTCATGTACTGATTTCAGGGTTGTTGGCTCCATCTGGGTGGGGGTTCGCTGCGGGCGCCGCAGTCGGTTTTTTATATATGGCCTTAGTATGGTTCGTAGTCGGGCTTTACCTTTCGGATGTGCTGCACATGGGTATTGCTCATAGCACACTCGAATACCGAAACTGGTTTATCAAATTCGTCACGGTCTTCTCCAACACGGTAGGGATTTACATTGATCCGGTTTCATGGGTAAACCGCCATCGTCACCATCATGCGTTCTCTGACCACGACGGAGATCCAAACAAACTCGCTGATGATGGATTCTGGCGAACGCTTTATCTTTGCCTGGTTCCCTACAAGTGCAAGTCGAACCTGGCTCAGGACACCATTTTCAAAAGCTGGCCATTCCGTCTAGTGGCCAATCCCTATTTCGCCGTGTTTTCTCAGATCGCCAGCTACGGGCTTCTCTGGCTAGTTGTTCAAGATTGGAAGTTTGCGCTGGTGCTTTGGGTGGGCGTGCGGCTGTTCGCGACCTGGATCAACATGGTGCAGAACTATTGGACGCACGACCGTCGCTTCGGCACCAGGCGGTACAACGATGAACATGATCACGCGATGAATATTGGCGAATGGCTTCCGGTTACCGCCTCCTTCAGCGCCAGCCTTCAGAATAACCATCACCACTTTCCACGGTTCCTCAGAACCAGCCACCATTCGGCGGAATACGACTTTGGCTTCATGACCGTTCGCGTGATGAAGGCCATGGGACTGGTAAGAGCCTCGCCTTCGGGTGGCCAAAAGCCCGCAGGCATTCCACTGCAGGAAATCGGATTCTAACTTCCTAACCCGAATCCGCAATGCCCGATCTTTACAGGAACCGAGCGCGGTAGCGCCGGATCCTGCAGGCGGCTTCAGAAACAAAGCGATGCAAAACCGATTAATACTCAAGGCGTCTATTGCATCCGGCGCTACCGCGCTCGGTTCTGTAATGCCACCAAGCCACGCCGACTCCAAAATGACTCATCTGGTGGTGACATTTTTCTCTGTGCAACCTCTGCGAACTCTGTGTCTCCGTGGTTAACAATTGCAGCAAAAGCTCACCAGAGACACAGAGTTCACAGAGAACGCACAGAGAATTTCGAATCAGGTCACTACCTCTCATCTCGCTAATTTGACACTCTTCCGCTTAAATCGTAGTCTGCCTGTTTTCCAATAAGGCTAAATCGGCGACTATCCATGGTGTTCCCGTGAGTTCACCAGTGGCGGCGTCGACACTATCAACGAAGGACGGATATTTATGAAGAAGGTTGGCATTTTAGTTGGGCGTGAAAAGACATTTCCTGACGCTCTAATCAGAAACATTAACGAACGCGGAAAAGGCGACGTCGTTGCAGACTTTATTACCCTCGGGGGAATCCGCCACGATGATCCGCCGCGCTACGATCTGGTAATCGATCGCATCTCCCACGAAGTTCCCTTCTACCGGGCGACGCTTAAGCGGATGGCACTTGAAGGTACGATCATCATCAACAATCCCTTCTGGTGGTCAGCCGACGACAAGTTTTTCAATTATTCGCTGGCGAAAAAGCTTGGGGTCGCGGTTCCGAAAACGGTGTTGTTGCCTCAAAGGGATTACATGGAGGGCATCGTTAGCGAGAGCCTGCGTAACCTGGAGTTTCCGCTCGACTGGCAAGGCATCGCGGACTATGTTGGGTTTCCTGCGTTTCTTAAACCATTCGACGGCGGCGGCTGGAAAAACGTTTCGAAGGTTAACTCGCTTGAGGAGCTATGGAAGGAATACGATCAGACTGGGACGCTCTGCATGACGTTGCAGGCCGCCGTGGATTTTGATCAGTTTGTGCGCTGCTACTGCGTGGGCCAGGAGGAAGTAATGATCATGGCTTACGACCCGCGCAAGCCCTATCTCTCGGGCGAGCAATATATTCATAACCCGGACTACCTGGCGCCTAAATTGGCGAACCGAGTTCGGAAGGACGTTCGTACGCTGTGCACCGCGCTTGGATATGATTTGAACACAGTCGAGTTTGCGATCCAGGACGAGGTTCCCTACGCGATCGACTTTATGAATCCGGCGCCGGATGCGGAGTTGGCATCAGTCGGCGAGTTTTATCATAACTGGATTACAAACGCGGTCACTGACCTGGTCTTTAAACGTTTGGCCGGCCAGCGGGAGACTCCGCGTTATCGCTGGGATGCTCTGATCAGCCCGGAGCCGACTCGCACGTTGGCAGTAGCGTCTCAGGCGGAACAACAAACAAGGACTATTACTCCTGATAAATCGGTGGCGACGATTGCAAAGGCCGCAGCAGCCTCCGTTGAGCCTAAGGCCGAGGCCCCGGCAAAACGCGCGACCAGGAAAACGGGCAAGACGTCGTCGCGATCAAAGGCAACGCCTGACTCAAAGTCTTGAACTTGAAGTGCCAGGGAGTTTCAGAAGGCACGTAGATTAGTTAGAGGTCGGGAAGGAGGGCATGCCCCCGCTCTTCCGTGGCTATCGCAATTTCTTGCGAACCGAAGAGCGGGGGCATGCCCTCCTTCCCAACCTCTAACTATTGCACGACGCCCGTTGAGGACCAGGCATTAGTTCTTCCCAACCTCTAACTATTGGACGACGCCCTTTGAGGACCAGGCACTAGCCCTCCCCATCCTCTAACTAGTGGGACGACGCCCGTCTAGGCGGAACTAACCCACCTTCCCGACCTCGAGCTGTTTGACGAAGCCTCTGAGCGCTAAATATCGAAAATGATTGTTAGTATTTGAAAATGACGCTGGGTATTCGAAAGAGTTGGTAAGCCCCACTACGCCGCGTCAGCACGCGGCGTTCGTCGTTTGGCAAGGATACGAATTGCAAAGAGGCTGGAAATCCAGGCTATCAACGAGGATGAGGCGATTGACCAGCAGATCCCGCTCAGACCGGGATCGACGTAAGGGACAAGCAGCGCCACAAGAATTCCGGCGTTGGTAACGCGAGCGGCAAGTCGACGGATGCGAAGCGCATAGTGCAACCAGTTTATCCTGCGTAGTTCCGAGGTGAGGTAATCGTCGTCGTCATTTAGCCGCGCGTAGTACTCGCCTTCCCTTCGAGCGTAAGCCGAGAGCGCCTTCTCCAAAACGGCCCGAGCTGCGTCTCGATAATGGTGAATTACATGCGCTAACTTGCCTTCGCTCAGGGCCAGGTTGGCCAACCCCAGGCGGGCCCTGAAGTTTGACGGATCCAAATCAATCGCCTTCTTAAAACTGCGCTGCGCTCGCCCTGTCTCACCCCACTCGAGAAAGCTCTCTCCAACCAAAGACAACAAATGCGGATCACCTTCAGCACGCATTGCGGCAAGACGCAAGGCGGCCCGTGATCTCGACAGCAATTTAGCATCGCTGAGCGTGGTGGCCTGCGATCGCAACAGACGGGCAAAATCAAAAATCAGACGGCCGTCTCTGGGAATCACAATCAGTGCGCGCCGAAACGCCTCGCGTGCTTCGTTGAGCCGCCCGGCAATCCGCAACCTGTTGCCCATCGCCCCTAGTAACGAAGCCCTCTCGTTGTCGCCTGCGGACGCGGTCATTGAAGTTGTGTGCGGCTCGGCGTCGGCTTCCCGTGATCTGTTGCTACCGAGCTTGAAGTCCAAAGTGGCCTCGTCCAGCACGTCAGTCGATGCCAGTTTTAGCGCCGCCACCTCCGTGTCGAGCGCTTTTGGATCGCAAAGATAATCGCGCAGCTCAAGGGCGCGCACATCGAGCTTTGCGTCATGGACCAGGGGAAATAAATGACGCACCATCTCTCGATAGCTGCGTCCACCCGATGCAAAGCTAAACTCGATGCCTTTGCCGACGATCTGAGTCCGGTATCTGTACCTGACGCGCCCACCGCGGCGCAGCGTGCGCATAGCCTGGGTGTCAACTCTTTCGAAGTCGGCGACTTCAAGTTGTTTATGCCGGCCGCCGATAAGGGTATAGAGAAAAGTTGCGGGACCTCGGCGTCGCAGGAATGTGCCGTCGAATTCAATGCGATCGGTTACAGCGAGTAACGGAACAACTAACCATGCAAGCGCGAGTGCCACGAGCGCGAAGATATCTTTCTCCGAGCGTACCAGCATGACCGATGCATACGTAAGAACACTCGCGGCTGCAAGGTAGGAGCCCGGAGAGACCCGTACACTTGCCAAACGCAGACCGCCTCGCGGTTGCTCGCGTTCCCGGGCAACCTCTTTCAGCGCCTTCAGCGTTTCAATCTGGTTCGCGTCGTGCATTTAAATCTAGTCCATCCCCGGCTGCGGACACGCTACCTGCACATCCAATGAAAATGTTCCTCGGCCGCTACCTGGTTCAGTGTAACGCAAGTCAGCAAACTGAACGAGCGTCTGCGTTATGCACCCTTCGCCGACAACGCGGGCAACCGGGAATCGCGCGAAGCCCAGAAACACCTGGGCCGGATAGGAATCCGTCGCCTGCGACACGGCCTGCGATTGGAGGGCCTCGGGTTTTGGATGCCGAATGGGTGCGGTTTTCTCACCTTGTTGTCCTAGCAACGACACGTTAAAGCGATAAGCCGCCTTTTCTGTTTCAACGACCCCGGTCCACTGAAAAGGATTCGCCGCGGTAGGCATCGCAGCGACTTCAAGCGCCCGTTCGCCGTTAGCGTTCGCTATCTGCACACCTTCCGCCTGAGCATGTCGCTCAGCTACCGTGTGAATCAGAAAAAGTCCCGCCAGGTAAATCGCAAACATTCCGAGCGCCGTCAAAGGAATTCTCGAACCCCAGCGCTCTCCGGCTTCTCGCATGAACAGAACTACACAAGTAACGAGCACGACTATCCAGATAATTTGGACCACTCTCGCATTACCCAGCGCCCCACGATTTCCCGGCCCAAACAGAATCAAATAAGTCGGAATAAGTGCGAGGAATAACCAACTCGCAATCTGCTTTTTACTTTTAGACGTCACTAAGAACACCGCCCCGCCAAGAATCAACCAAATAAAAGGATCGATGATGAAAATAAAATCACCGTAGAACCAACGCGAACTCCAGGGCAGCAATGGCCGGACGCCGTAATTGTTGGTCCAATCCATGAAAGGATGGGTCGCAGTAACCAGCAGAGATGCGATTAGTAAACCGCGAAGTCGTATGACCGGAGCGCGCTTACGAATACGGGCAATTAGTTTATCGACAAAATAAAAAACCAGAGGAAGGAAGAGGGCGAGTGTGACAGTGCCGGCGACTGAATGTGTAATCCCACGATGATGATGCAGGTATGTCCACCGCCCCCAGATTAACGTGACTACGTCCGCATCGGGGATATTCGCCGCTAACACACAGAGTGACGTAGCGCCCGGTGACAGTTTCTCAAGGCCGGCTTTCGCGGCGGCCAGGCCAATCAAGGAGTGGGTCAGATTATCCATTAGTTATTTTTTCAGCCTGAAGGGCTGAGAGAAAGTAGCCGGTGGTCGTAGCGCAACGTAGACCACCGGACCGCTATGAAAAGATTCACCACCCCGCAAGGGTGGCAGAAACTCTGGCGCCCCGCCGGGGTGCGGTTCAACTGCCACAGCCTTCCGGTGGTCTTCGCTGCGCTACGACCACCGGCAACTATCTGTCAGCCCTCCAGGCTGAAATCCTCAGGTAGGGGAATGTAATCTATCCCAATCCAAACGGGAGAGCCGGGGAAGCTTCCGGGGTTAGCTTCGCGTGGCGTTCTGGATCGAGCTTCTGGAGTTTTTCAGCAGCTTCACGACCGGCACCTGACGGAGGTAGGGGAGTTCCGTCGTCATCCTTCGCCTTTCGTGATGCCTCGGCGATGTTGAAGAGTAATTCGACGGCTTCTTTCTTTTTGCCCTGCTTTTCATAAACGGACGCCAGCCGCAGATTCGCAGTCTCGGGGGCCACCAACGTGCTATTGAGCGCGGCTAACTCTGAATAAAGCGCAGCAGCTTCGTCATACTTCGCATCACCTTCCTTTGCCTGGGCCAAAGCGAATTTGGAAAGGATGGCTACCTCGGGAATGCTAACTTTGCTTAGCTCAACCAGTTCACTGAATCCTTTTTCGCGCTCAACATAGAGGAGATTGGTGGCAATGAAGTAACGCGCCTCGGTCCGATATGGATCTCCATATTTAGCGGCTACCTTTTGAAATTCTTCAATCGCTTTCTCGGCCCGTTCGCGTTCGCTGGCAAACTTCGGAGCGTTCGGATCGATCGAGGGGGACATCGGTGCAACCTGCGTGGCTGCGATTGCGATAGCTCGCCCCATCGCGCGTCGGGCCTCGTCCTTCTTGCGGTTATTCCAGGTGATGTAGAAACCGAGCAACGCGCCCGCTACCACCAGGCCAAGCAGACCATAAAGAATGGTTTTTCCTTTTCCTTCCAGCTTGTTCCCCAGGCGGTCGAACACGGTCAATGCCGTATCCCGAAACTTGTCGTGCTGAAGTTCTCGTGCGCGTTTCTTCTTATATTTGGCCACGTCGTTCTTTCTCGCAAGTTCACATAGTGAATCGCGTTCCAATAAGTGTATGATCGGCGAACCAGTAACTCTAATGGCCGTTTCGAAAGCTTGTCAAGCGGGGGCTTTGTGTAGTATTCCGCGTCGCAAAGAGCAAAACTGTCATCTAACCATCGGGTGTCGGAATGGTTACAGAACCGAGCGCGGTAGCGCCGGATCGAGGAAGCACCGACAAGGTTGAGAACGCTTATGAGCTTATTCTATTGTCCAGAGTTCATTGTAAGGCCCGGCGCTACGGCGCTCGGTTTTGTAGTGGGTACGAGCATGAATTCTTATTCTGGAACAAAACGTCTGAGCGGGTGTCTAACAACCCGACTGTCCGGTTTTGCGCGACGGCCGTCAGCTACTCCGAATCCGGCCCCAGGGGGTAACTAGTGAGCTACGGAGAGCCAATCGCCCTCCGCGGGCAAATGGATTTGGAGCAGGTTGCGCCCGCGACCTCCGTGGAATTGCGCCCGAAAGCCGAGGCAGAGTTCATTGAAAGACTTAAGCAAGGCGAAGCCGCTGCGTTTGAAGAATTAGTCGGCGAACGCTCCGGAGAAATCTACGGACTGCTTTTCAGGATGACTGAAAACAGCGAGGAAGCGCGCGACCTGACGCAGGAAACGTTTTTACGCGCTTTCCAATCCATTGATCGGTTTCGCGGGGAGGCCGATTTGAGGACATGGCTTTACCGCATCGCGATTAACCAGGCGCGAAATCGATGGCGCTGGTGGCGCAGGCGCCGCCGTGATTCGACCGTCTCACTTGACGCCAGCGTGGGCCAGTCAAATCAGACCGTAGGGGCGACACTCGCCGAAGCGTCGCATAATCCGGAGCAACAAACACTGGCGCATGAACGGGAAGTGGCGCTGAGATCGGCGCTCAGAAGATTAGGTCGAGCATATCGAGAAACTGTGATATTGCGTGACATTGAAGGATTCTCGTACGAAGAGATTGCCGCAACGCTGGGAATCAACGTCGGCACGGTTAAGTCGAGATTGGCGCGCGGCCGCCAGGAATTGCGTCGCAAGTTAGAAGGATCTTTGTAATTGCCGATTGCCAATTTCCGAATGCCAATTGAAAGAGTCTGCCTCCAGGGAGCTCTTACAAATCGGCAATCGGCAATTGGAAATCGAAAATGGGTTGGATGGCCGACCCGCCCCGGCTCACATGAAACTCGGTGCCAAATGGGTCGAAGTGATCGGACGGCGGTCGTCGGCTGAGGTGATTGAGTGATGAAAGCGAATTTGAAAACGTGGCCAGCAACACCCGTTGAAGCGTCGCTTGATTCACAGATGTCATTTCAAATCGCAGACTTGTCGCAGTTGCTCCTAAGCAAAAGAGGAGCAGCCGGGGTCGGCCGGCCATCCAAGCCAGAGGTCAGAGAACAGAGGTCAGAGGTCAGAGGTCAGAGGTCAGACGGAAAATACCAGGCCCGCTCACTGCTGACATCTGACATCTGACATCTGACATCTGACATCGGACTTCTGACTTCTGTTCTCTGACCTCTGTTTTATTATGAATTGCGAAGAAACCACCCGCTTGTCTTCATCATACATCGACGATGTTTTGTCGTTGCCGGTGCGTGTCGAAGTCGATAATCACCTGGACGTTTGTCCGGTGTGCCGAGCGCATGTATCGGAGTTGCGTTCGTTGAGCCGCACTCTGGCCCAACTCACGCCCGGCGTTCCCCCATTCGATCTGGCCGCGTCAATTAATGATGCGTTGATGATTGAAGCTGCAGCTCGCCGCCAGTCTCCTAAGCCGACCTTCCGTGACAGCGTTACTCGATGGCTGGAACCTCGACTTATGCCCTACACGGTTGGGTCATTCGCTTCGGTTATTCTTTTTGTTTCCATGTTTGCTGGACTTCGCCCTCACTTTGTCGCTCTTCAGGACGCCGCGCGACAAAGCAACGCCTTCGTGGCCGCGAGCGAGTATAGAGTTTACGATTTGCATCAACCCGTTTCGCAGGCGGATTTCTCCGCCACGCGAGCACCTTTCGCCGAACAGTCGCCGAGCCTCAATCCTGGTGGGGCCCTGGCCGTCCTTACGAGTTCCTACATGCATCCGCACCCAACCGTTAATGAAGACGCGGACGACATGATCGTCGTGGCGGACGTTTTCAGTAATGGAGCAGCCTCGCTGGCTGATATTGTGCAAGCACCGCGCGACCAGCGGATGCTTGCTGACTTCCAATTGGCTCTGCGACAGAGCGCGGCTTTTGTTCCCGCCTCACTGGATCGACGCCCCGGCACCATGCGCGTGGTCTTCACCGTGCAGAAGGTCGACGTCCGCGACCAAAGCTTCTAATCAGTCACAGAACCGAGCGCATCAGGAAACGAAGGGGCGCGGCTCGTTACCTCCCAGGTAAGGAAGGAGGGCATGCCCCCGCGCTTCGTGTGATTACCTAAGGTCATGAGAGTGACTCCGACCTCTGGCGATCCCCCTCATTCATAACAGGCTGCTCAATTTCTTTCAGTGATTAGAGCTGCGCGACGAAGAGCGGGGGCATGCCCTCCTTCCTTACCTGAGAGGTGGCCAGAGGTTCATCTTTCATCGCACGAATCCCAACTACAAAACACTTTTCAACGCTTACATACCACTCGCTTGACGCACTGCAATCCGCATGTTAGTTTGCGAATTCATCCAGTTAATCGTGGTTGATTCAAATCCCGGTGTGCATTCGTCTGAAATGACCGCTGTCGCTCCAGAACTCAAACGAACTCCGCTCAACGCTGCGCATCGCGCGATGGGCGGTCGCATGGTTGACTTCGGCGGTTGGGACATGCCGGTCCAATATCCTGCCGGCACTGTCGAGGAACATCTTCGTACCCGTAACCATGCCGGACTGTTTGATGTCTCCCACATGGGCGAGATCGAGGTGCGCGGCGCCGGTGCGATTCCCTTCGTCAATTACATCACCTCAAACGACGTCACAAAACTTGTCGACGGCCAGGCGCAATACTCCGCACTTACAACACCCGAAGGAACCGTGATCGACGACCTGCTTGTCTATCGTTTCGCCGAAGACCATCTGCTATTAGTGGTCAACGCGGGCACGACGGAAAAGGATTGGGACTGGATCAGTTCGCAGCCGCGAGACGAATCTGTACAACTCAAAAACGTAAGCGCTGACTGGTGCCAAATAGCGTTGCAGGGACCGGACGCGCTCAAAATTCTGCAGGGTTTGACTGAACTGCCTCTGGCTGAGATCAAGTATTACTACTTTACGGAAGGCGAGGTGGATAGTGTTCCCGCAATCATTTCGCGGACCGGGTACACCGGTGAAGATGGCTTCGAGGTGTATGCGGCCGCGGATAAGGCCGAACAGCTTTGGAACAAGATGATCGATGCGGGAAACTACGGAACCGACACTGGAATTCTTCCCTGTGGTCTGGCTGCTCGCAATACACTGCGTCTCGAGGCCGGTATGGCGCTCTACGGTCACGAGATCGACGAGAACACTACTCTGCTCGAAGCGAACCTTGGTTGGATTTGCAAACTGAACAAGGGAGACTTCATCGGTCGCGAGCGGCTGGCGAAGCAAAAGGAAGAAGGCATAACTAAACGGCTCGTGGGATTTGAAATAACTGAACGCGGAATCGCGCGCGACGAGCAAGATGTCGTAATCAACGGCGAGCGCGCAGGCAAAGTCACATCAGGCAGCCCAGCGCCTTTCCTAAAAAAGAACATTGGCATGGCTTACGTTCCCACGCAGTTTGCCAGCGAAGGCCAGGAAATTCAGATTGATGTCCGCGGACGAATGGTCAGTGCGCAGATCGTGAAGACGCCCTTCTATAAGCGCGCGCATCCGTAACGCAAACTGTTAGTTTGCGGACTTCGCGTAACGAGTTTGATAACGTTACAAGGTCTGTAACAAACCATCAGCAAACTAACAGTTTGCTTTACACTTTTGGCGGTAATCAGTTTTTTTCGTAACGCAAACTGTTAGTTTGCGGACCGCGCGTAACGCGCTCGATAAGCGAGCAAGATCTGCAACTAACAATTAAGCAAACTAACGGTTTGCATTACATGGGAGGAATCATGGCAAACATCCCTGAAGATCTACATTACAGCAAAGACCACGAGTGGGTCCGCGTCGAGGGTGACATTGCTGTAGTCGGCATCACTGATTACGCCCAGAACTCGCTGGGTGATGTGGTCTACGTTGAATTGCCTAAAGTGGGCGAGCAGTTTGCGGCTAATGAACCGTTTGGCTCAGTCGAGTCGGTCAAGGCGGTGTCGGAAGTTTTTTCCCCGTTGTCGGGCGAGGTAGCAGGTAACAACGAAACCCTTAACGACGAACCCGAAAAGGTCAACCAGGATCCCTATGGTGAAGGTTGGATGATTCGCATGAAGATGTCGAATCCGGGCGAGGTAGATAGTCTTTTGACAGCCGCGGAATACGAAGATTTTACGAAAGGTGATACGGAGTAAAATTGCGTTACATTCCCAACTCGCCTGAAGAGCGCACAACAATGCTTCACCAAATCGGCCTGCGCTCGGCTGATGAATTATTCGACTCGATTCCGAAAGAGCTTCGCCTATCGCGGAATCTGAACACCCCCGCGGCGCTTTCTGAGATCGAACTACTAGCCGGCTTCGAACAACTCGCCGAACGCAACCCGGCCGCGCGGCGTACAAGCTTTCTCGGCGCCGGCGCATATCAACATTACATTCCGACCATCGTCGATCACATCATTTCTCGCTCGGAGTTTTTTACCGCCTACACGCCGTACCAGCCGGAAATATCACAGGGCACACTTCAGGCAATCTTCGAATTCCAGACGCTGGTATGCCAGTTAACAGGAATGGAAGTGGCCAACGCGTCCATGTATGACGGCTCGACTGCATTGGCGGAAGCAGTGTTGATGGCTGAACGCGTGACGAAGCGTTCGAAGGTCGTGGCCTGCGGTGCGATTCATCCCGAGTATCTTGAAGTAATCGATACCTATGTTCAGCATGCGGGAATCGAACTGGTGCACGCTGAAGCCGATGCGGAAACTGGCCAGGCGTCCGGTGATATCAGCGCGTTGCTTGACGATAAGACGGCGGCGCTGGTGGTCCAGTCGCCAAACTTCTTTGGTTGTATTGAAGATGTAACAGCGCTCGCCGAGAAAGCACACGCTGTCGGCGCGTTGATGGTGGTGGCCGTTACCGAGGCAATCTCGCTTGGTTTGCTGAAGTCACCCGGCGCTTGCGGTGCGGACATCGTTATTGCCGAGGGTCAATCTTTCGGCGTGCCGCTATCGTTTGGTGGTCCATACGTCGGTCTGTTTGCCACGCGTGAGAAGTATGCGCGACAGAT
>JBGTCM010000220.1:0-6089 GCA_041748795.1 Pyrinomonadaceae bacterium | reverse complement strand
TCATTCCTGAAGATGTTGATTCTTCCCAGTTGATGGTCACGCATCATCACTACAACCATACCGATGCCGACAAGGACATCAACGTGGTTTTCCCGATTGATGCGCTCAGAGATCTACAAGCTGACGGCTTTATTCGCGGCGTGGCAAAGAAACACGTGGGCTACATGGGTTACACCATGCAGCTCAAGGCCATGTATGAAGGAACCGCTCGCGAGATCGCCAACGAAATTGACAAAGGCTCCCGCGCAGATTTGGTTGTGTTGACCGGCGGTTGACCCAGCGTTTGTCACCGGACGGTCGTCGCGGTCCAACGTGAAATTGAGATGAGGGGCATACCGACGGTTTTGATTACGGTCAGTCCTGAGGTTTCGGCCCAGATGAGACCACCCCGCGCGTTATATCCAAACGGCTTCAAGATCGGGAATAGCCTGGGCAAACCGGGCATGCGCGAACTGCAAAAGAAAATACTGAAGGACGCGCTGACGATATTCACCGAGGACACGCGGCCGGGACAATTCATCACGTATGATTATCCTGACTACGGTGAATTTCATGAGCCTCCCCGGGTGAAGGCTTTAGGTTAGTTAGGGCGCGGGGCGTACAGACGTATAGAGTCCAAGCTTTAGCTTGCGTGGTGGGCCATAGGCAAGTTAAAGGCTAGGGAGGCTAGTAGCGAAGAAGCAACCTGAAGGTTGTACTCTATGCACCTGCTCACAGAATTGCATTCTCATGTACAAGACGATTGGAATACTAACAGGCGGCGGCGATGCCCCCGGACTTAATGCAGTGATTCGTGCTGTTGTAACCACCGCGACAGGTCAATACGGCATGAAGGTCATCGGCATTGAAGACGGATTCGAGGGACTGCTGGGCGAGACTCAGACACGCCAGCTTACGAGCGCCGATGTTCGCGGGTTGTTGCCGCGCGGCGGCACAATTCTGGGAACGCGGAATCGCGGCAAGTTTGTCGAGATAAGCGCGGAAGGAAAGACGAGCAAACCGGAGGCGGTGTACAAAGAGGCGGTAGAGAATCTTGCACGCCTCGAGATCGATGCCCTCGTCGTTTTGGGTGGTGAAGGCACGCTGGGTATTGCCATGGAGTTTGGCCGGATGGGCGTTCCGGTGGTTGGCGTTCCCAAAACTATCGATAACGATCTGGCGTGTACGGAACTAACATTCGGTTTCATCACCGCGCTCGACATTGCTACCGATGCACTTGATCGGCTTCACACCACGGCGGAGTCACACGAACGCGTGATGATCCTGGAAGTGATGGGGCGCCACACCGGGTGGATTGCATTGCATTCAGGCCTCGCCGGCGGGGCCGACGTGATCCTGATTCCGGAGATTCCTTTTACGATGCAATCGGTGGCAGACCGGATACGCGCGCGCGATGAAGCCGGATCGAATTTCAGTATCATTGTGGCGGCCGAAGGAGCTCGTGAAGCCGGTCATGAACTGATCTACCAGGACAAAGGTGATCGACAGCACGCGCCCCGACTTGGCGGCATTGGCTCCTATTGCCAAAAGTGTCTGGAAGCCTTAACCGGGAAAGAAACGCGTTGTGTCGTCCTGGGCCATTTGCAGCGCGGCGGCCGGCCTAACGCTTTCGATCGCATGCTGGCAACGAATTACGGATCGTGCGCCGTGCGAGCCTTGGTCGAAGGTAAACGCGGCGTGATGGTTGCGCTCCAGGCGGGAGACGTGATTACCGTACCGATAGGTCAGGCGGTCGCCAACATCAAGACCGTGCCGGCGGATGGCCAGCTTGTTCGCACGGCCAGGGACACAGGCATTTCCTTTGGCGCTGCCGACGAAGCTAAATACCACCGCGCCGCCCCCGCGAAGTCTTGAAGAGCCTGCGAAGCGCACAAAACAAGTGCTTCGCGTCACTCTGAATCAGGAGCCCGACGCGTCGGGCTAGCAACCGGGGTCGTGTTACCTTTAGAGATTCGCGTCGGATGCCAGCTTGAAGCCCCATCAATTCTCTTGCGCGCGCCGGCCCTTCATTCGTCAGGACAGTAGATAAGCGAGGTATGTAGTTGTCAGACATTAAAACAAAACTTCAGTCGGAACTGGATGATCTCGAAAGCGAGTTGCGCGTCCACTTACCTAAAGAAATTAAACGGGCGCTCGAGTTTGGCGATCTTCGGGAAAACTCGGAGTATCGCGCAGCGCTCGACCGACAAAACGTCGTCAAGGCGCGGATCGTGGAATTGCGGCAACGGATTAGCGAAATTGCCTCGATTGATCTCTCAAAGATTTCACGCGACAAGGCCGGTTATGGCTCGAGTTTGGTGTTGTACGACGGTGAAAAGGACGAAGAGGTGACCTACCGACTGGTCACGCCTGAAGAAAGCGATCCTCAGCAAGGCCTGATCTCCACCACCTCGCCCGTGGGCCGGAGCTTGATGGGAAAAGAAGAGGGCGATGAGGTCGTGGTTCGGACGCCCGCCGGCGCGCGCAATTTTGAGATCAAGCGCTTAACGACGATTCATGACCAGGTTGAAAAAGGATCGGCTGAGTAGTTGTGCATGAAGGTTGGGGTTTAACCAAACCGGACGATCCACGAATCACACGAACTGACACGAAAATTGCGTTAGTGCATTTTCGTGTAATTCGTGGATCGTATTCGCCGCCTTTTGGTTTCCGCATAGTCGAGTTGGAATATTGCCCGCAACGGACCACCGAAGGCAATAAACGCTGTAAAGTGTGAACAGTTTTCGGCATAATATCGTAAAGGAGACTGGAGCAGAGGAATGTTTGTAGGGGCTATCGGCCGCGGTGCGCAAAGGATCATCGATGCGATGGTGCGATGGCTGGCCTACGGTCACATCAATCCTAATTTTCTCACGGTCATCGGCGTCGCAATAAACGTCGGCTCCGGGATGCTGTTCGGCTATGGGATGTTTTTTTGGGCCGGCATCGTCCTGATTGTTGCCAACCTTTTTGACATGTTGGATGGGCAAGTGGCGCGGCTTTCCGGCCGGGTTACGCGCTTCGGCGGCTTCCTCGATTCGTCGCTTGACCGCCTCTCAGACATGGTGGTTTTTGTAGGTTTGATGGTATTTTACGCGCGCGATACGCAGTTTCATTCGACCCTTAACGTTTTTCTCGCCGGCGCAGGACTAATGGGGTCAGTTATGGTAAGCTACGCCAGCGCCCGGGCCGAAAGTTTGATACCAAAATGCGACGTAGGTTTTTTACGCCGCCCCGAGCGAGTGGTTCTTTTCATAATTGGCGCCTTAAGCACTCATCCGGGTTCGACAAACTTCTTCGCTAACCGAATGCCGGCAGTCCTGTGGGTACTTGCAGTGGGTTCTTATTGGACCTTCGCTCACCGCATGTATCACACCTGGCATGAGTTGAACAAAATAAAAAATGAGCAGGGCGAAGACACGCAGTCCGCTCTTTCCGCATCCAACACCGGGCCTGAACGACGAGCCGACCAGCAGTTAGTAACCAAAGCTAGTTAGGCAGCACCCGACGACATCCATTAGAATATCTGCTTACAGCATTCGAGGAACTCAACACTGTGACGATCTGCCCCTGCTGCGGTACCAAATCAGAATCCGATATTAACCACACTTTAGGAGAAGGATGTGGGGCCTGTGGCGCCCGCCCGGTGGGTGAACCACTGCCGCGTCCGGAACAAGAGCTGCCGTCGTTTGGCCGGTCCTTATTACTTGTCGTAACCGGCACGCTCCTGATGCTGTTGTTCGTGGTGCAAACGGTTAGCTCCTTCACGCAGAAACTGCCCGCTTCAAAAACTACTAAAGAAGCTTTCTATGCTGCCGGTGCCGTGGCCTTTGATTTCCGGCTGTGGGTTGGAGCTGCTCAAACTGCTGCATGGCAATTAAAGTGGATAGCGATTCCCATAACGCTTCTCGTGCTTTTCGCCGGACGACGCCTTTATCGTTCTATAAAAGAATCCCCAACGCGCTTTTGTGGACTGCGCTACGCACGACGCGGCTACACAGCTGCAGCAGCCTTCCCTCTTTTGGTTCTGATTATGATCGGCATCACAATCCCTGAGCGTTGGCAGCGACGGAACCTGGGAATCGAAGCTGGTATTAATGCTGCTGGTTACAGAGTGGATCGCGCGTTTGACGACTACAAAAATGAGTTTGAAACGCTGCCCAGTAATTTGAGTGACCTGAGGCGCTTGCCGGATCTTGATGGCTCGCTTTCCGCCGCTTTGAATCAACTGGATGCGAATGGTTATAAGCCCGGTGCGGAGTTGGCGGCTGCGCCCAGCAAAAAACCCCGGCCCTTACGTGGCGCTGTGATTCTGAATGCATCTTCTGACACTGCAGACGATGTGCCAACCGAACGCATATCATTCACGAACTACGAACTTCAGTTGCCTGGCGCCGACAAATTGCTTGGCACCGAAGATGATTTGATTATGCGCGACGGTTTGATCACAAAGGCATCCGAGACTACGGGACGACTGGGAAACACTACGGTTAACACACAGCCTGTAAAACGCTAGCACTTCGTTACCGAGTTTAAGCAATACCCCTCTTCGTAAGTGGAGGGGTTTGTTGTTTCCAGAGAGGTGATGAACCGAGCGCGGTAGTACCGGATGCGATTCTTTTCTTTTGAACTTGGTGCTTTGTGCTTTGTATCTTGATTAAGTTCAAATCTCACTAAGTGGCTGGATCTTGAAAAGTACGAAGGTCAAAGCGCCAAGCTCAAATAGCATCCGGCACTCCACGCTCGGTCCTGTAATTCTGTATGTTTCGCAAAATCCTAATTGCCAACCGCGGTGAAATTGCCGTTCGCGTAATTCGCGCCTGCCGCGACCTCGGCGTATCGCCTGTCGCTGTCTACTCCGAGCCGGATATTGACGCGGTCCACGTCAAGCTTTCCGACCAAGCGGTTTGCATCGGCCCCGCGCCTTCAGTTCAGAGTTATCTCAACATTCCCGCCATCATCGACGCCGCTCAGAAGACCGGAGCTGAGGCGATTCATCCCGGCTACGGTTTTTTAGCGGAGAATGCAGACTTCGCTGCAGCAGTCGTCGACGCCGGCCTGGTCTTCATCGGCCCCGGAGCAGACGCGATGCGCATCATGGGTTCGAAGACGAGTGCGCGTCGTGCGGCTGTGGACGCAGGAGTGCCGATTGTTCCCGGCACGGTTGAACCTTTGGCCTCGGTGGAGGAGGCCGATGCGGTGGCGCGGCAGTTTGGTTATCCGGTGATGCTCAAAGCATCTGCGGGCGGCGGTGGTAAAGGCATGCGGCTCGTTACCTCCCAGGACGAATTGCGTTCGAGTTTTGAGAATGCGAAGTCGGAAGCCGCGGCGGCCTTTGGAGACGCTTCGCTATACCTCGAGAAAGCGATCGAGCGGCCGCGTCATATCGAGATACAGATCTTCGCCGACAACCAGGGTAACGTGGTCCATCTAGGCGAACGCGAGTGTTCGATCCAGCGGCGCCATCAAAAAGTAATCGAAGAATGCCCGTCGCCGATAAACAACGCAGGTCTCCGCGCAGCCATGGGTGCGGCCGCGGTGAAACTTGCACGGGCAGTCAATTATTCGGGCGCCGGTACTGTTGAATTCCTCGTTTCAGACATAACTCGTGACTTCTACTTTCTGGAGATGAACACGCGCCTTCAGGTTGAACACCCTGTGACGGAACTAGTAACCGGTATCGATCTCGTTCGTGAACAGATCACAGTGGCCAATGGCGCTGACCTCGGCTTTTCCCAGGACGATGTCAATTGGAATGGCCACGCCGTCGAATGCCGTGTCTACGCCGAAGATCCGGAAAACAATTTCTTTCCATCGCCGGGCCGGATCACTCATTTGAGCGTGCCTTCGGGACCCGGAATTCGAGATGATAGCGGCGTCGAACTCAACTCGGAAGTTTCGATTCACTACGACCCGCTGATTTCAAAACTTGCCGCCTGGGGACGTACGCGCGAGGAGGCGATTGATCGTCTGAGACGTGCGCTCGACGAATACGAAGTTGGTGGGATCAAGACGACGCTTCCCTTCTTTCGCGCCATTGTCAGGGATGAGGAGTTTAAATCCGCACGACTGGATACAGGGTTCATTTCACGTTTCAACGAACGCCGGGA
>JBGTCM010000219.1:0-7881 GCA_041748795.1 Pyrinomonadaceae bacterium | reverse complement strand
ATCATGGCGATGTTGAAGATGTTTACCGGCGGCCGCGCAAACGTTATGCGGGCTACGCGGTCGTCGATGCCGAACTTGATGTGTTGATATTCCTCAACCATTTTGGCGCGTCACAGTACGGGACGTCGTATTGTACGGGCTACGAGCTCTAACCAGGTAGAGAAGCTCGGATCGTGTCTTTGAAATACCCACATATCATAGTCGGAATGCAAACCTCTTTGAGAAGACTAATCAGGAATGAATAACGCTGAAAGCGTTCGCCAATTCCAGCCCAGGGTTGAGCTTTGGCAACCCTGGGAAAACGCATCTCGTTTATCGAACGCCCAACTCTGAAGGAGTTGCGTCGGCCGTTTGTTAACCGCAAAACCGCGCAACCCCTTTCAGGGTTGCGAACAATCTCATGGGTATTTTTGAACCCAGGGTTTCAAAGCCAACCCTGGGCTGCCATTAGCCAACGCTTTCAGCGTTACTCGATGTTTGGACCCATGAATTTCGATTTTTTATGCAGAGCCGGGCGTGCTTTGGTTTTCAACTGGCAAATAGTTCTTACGAACATTTCGTTCACCGCGAATCCAACCATGATTCATAAATCCGCTTTTGTTGGTCGGTCGGACTGGACAGAGGCACTATTCGATATGTCCCATCCGCGCGTTGGCCTAGTTTGATTAGCAACGTGCTGAGGTCATCGAAGCGAAAAATCGTTAACGTGACTAAGTCGCCGGGACGTTTTTCCGCAAGGCGGGCGTCAAAAAAGTCTTTGGTAGGCCGCATATTATTAAGCGCGACAATCTGATCGCCGGCATTCAAACCCTGTTCATAAGCGGGTGAGCCTGCGTATACACGCGTTACCATCAGTCGATCCTGCTGTTGGGCCAAATCGGCCCCCAAATAAGCCCTGGGTTGAGCATCCGTGGATTCAGAGGCGCCTGCTGTATCAAGCCGCAACCCCGCGGCCGCAAGCGCGCTGTTGTAATCAAGCTCTTCACGACCACGAACATAGCTTGCAAAAAACGGTTCCAGACTCGCGCCTGCAACGAGTTCTGAGGCCTTCTGAAAATCCTGCGGTGTATAGTTGCGGTTCTTCTTAAAAAACTCGAGGTAGAGATATCGCATAACATCGTCGAGCGACTTTGCGCCGCTGGTACGTTTGCGAATCTCGAGGTCGAGCAGTAGTCCCACGATGGCGCCCTTGTCGTAATAGGAGACTTGAGAGTTGATCGAGTTTTCATCCTGGCGGTAATACTTGATCCAGGCGTCGAAGCTTGATTCTTCGGTGCTTTGTACGAAACGTCCGGGCGTTTTTTGTAGATCCTGAATTGCCCTCGCATTTTCACGAAGGAAAGATTGTTCGGAGATAAAGCCGGCGCGTCTTAACACCAGCCGGGCGTAATAACTCGTCAACCCCTCGGCAACCCAAAGGTTCTTGGTATGGTTTTCCTTAGTGTAATCAAACGGTCCCAAAGCATCCGGCCGAATGCGTTTTACATTCCAGACGTGGAAAAATTCATGCGCGACGAGCGAAAGGAATCCCCGATACGTACGCTGCGGTGGGGCCGCGGGTGCGGCTGAGGTCACGACTTCAGTTCGATCCGGGGTGAAACCGAAACGCGGATAGCCGAGCGCGGTTGAGTTGCTGTGTTCCAAACCGCCACCCGCATTCGCCCTGAGATGAAGAATGAAAGTGTAATCTCGGTAAGGGATCTCGCCCCCCATTATTTCAATCTGAGTCTCGACGATCTTCTTCACGTCAGCTCGCATCTTTTCCGGATCGTAGTTGCCCTCACCGTCAATCACGATCCGGTGCGACACACCTTTGACGTCAAAAGAGATTGCCTTGAAGTTGCTGACCTCAACCGGTGAGTCGTAAAGCACGTCGAAGTTCTCAGCGCGAAATGTATTTCGGGGACCCGGAAAAGGAGGCAGGCCGGTGGCCACCTGCCATGGTTGAGGAGCAATCACCTGCAAAGTTGAGGGCGAATTGAGCGAACCTTCCGGGTACATTAAAAGTGCGGCGTTATTCCAGAACGCATGATCGGAGTTGAGTTCGTTGGTTCTCACTGATAGTTCATTGGCGTAAACACGGTAATTGACCCGCCACTCACCCGGCGCGGGCGTCTCGACGCGCCAGGTGTTTTTATTAATCTTGGCCCACGCCAGCGCATGACCCGACGCATTCGTGGCCGTGAAGTCGTGGACGTGCCGCGCGAACTCTCGAATCAGATACGACCCCGGTGTCCACACCGGCATCACCAGGTCGGTCGAAGCGCCCGACGTTTGGCGCATGCGAATCTCAATTTCCAGAAGGTGGGTGTGCGGCTTCGGCATCGATACAATGAAATTAATTTCCGGGTCCGGTGTTTTCGCCTGTTGCCCGAGCGTGGGAACCGTGCAAACTAACACAAGGACAGTAAAGACAAACGCGAATAGACGATGTCGGCGCATGGTAACGAATCCTCTGGTTTAGGAAATGGGGTAGGACTTAATCTTACTACGAAGGAGCGAGTATCTGAACCATAGGAGCATAAGAGTTCGTTGAGTTGGCGCACTTGTGCGCCGGACAAGTCCGGCAACTAAACGAACGCGCTATCTTTGGCGCGCAACCCGTTACATTACGCCTTGGCGTCGGGATGTTTTCGCGAAACTTTTGAGAAGTGCGCGGGACTAAATACGGCGAGCATTTTAGCAACATTATTCGGAGGACAAACTGATGCCGGTAGTCGCCTGTAAAAAGTGTGGAACAAAAAACCGAGTCGAGCCGCGCCAGGCGGAAGGAAAAGTGGCGCGATGTGGAAAGTGCGGTGAAGCGTTGGGGTCGCCGTCAGACGCCGCGCTGGACGAGCCGCTAGTAGTGATGGATGGCACTTTTCAACGTGATGTTTTGAGCGTTCCTGGCCTGGTGCTCCTCGATTGTTGGGCGCCCTGGTGTGGGCCGTGCCGCATGGTTGGCCCAATCATGGACCAACTGGCCCGCGAGTCTGGCGGCCGCTACCGGATCGCAAAACTCAACGTTGACGACAACCCGCGCACGTCTGCGCAATTTCAAATTCAGAGCATTCCCACAATGCTCATCTTCAAAGACGGCCAGCTCATCGACAGGCTTATCGGGGCCCAGCCTAAACAGGCGATCGCTGATCGGCTCGCCCGGGCGGCGTAATCTGTGTCCGACATGCTTCAGCTTGTCGTCGAGATTGACAACACTGATACTGCTTGCAACGTCACCCCGCGTGGTTCCCAATCCACCGACAAGCTGAAGCATGCCGGACAGGCGACATTTGGCGTCGGATACTCTAATATCTTCGCCGATCCGAAAACTCCAGATGAAGGGTGGTCCACCATGCTTCGCAAAATCACTAAGACCTGGCCGGTGTGGTTTACTTTGCCGATTCGCTTCACACTGGGGGGCATTATGTTTGCGCATGGTGCGCAAAAAGTTTTGGGGACCTTCGGCGGTGCGGGGTTTAATGCTGTCATCAACAATCCGAACACGCCGTTTCCCTTCATGCGACCCGCCTGGTTATGGTGGGGCGCGGCCGCCCTTTCCGAGTTTGTCGGTGGAATCCTGATCGTCATCGGATTACTCACACGCGTCGGTGCTTTCTTTGTCGCTTGCACCATGTTAACCGCGATAGTCGGGGTACACTGGCCGGGATTCTTTGCGCCAAAGGGTATTGAATATCCACTGGCGCTGCTGGCCATGTCATTCTCGCTTTTGATCTCCGGTGGTGGAATGGCATCTTTCGATATGGCGCTCTGGGGCGGCCGCAGGAGATAAATTGAAGTACGGCGAGTTGTCGAATTGGGGCCCGCATCATGAGAACGCGAACCGGGTCCCCCACACCGTTTCATTCACCAATTACTATTCACCATTTACCACTCATAGTTCATGAAGCGCTCACCGCTGGTCGTCATCTTCACGACTGTCTTTATTGATCTGCTCGGCTTCGGAATAGTTATTCCAGTCCTTCCTTTTTACGCTGAAGGTACGCAGTTTAATGCCACACCCCGTACTGTCGGTTTTCTCTTCGCCTCCTACTCCGTCATGCAATTGATTTTTTCGCCCGTGCTGGGACGTCTCTCAGATAAGCATGGACGACGGCCGGTGTTGCTGGTCTCAATCATCGGAACAGGAATCGGATTTCTGATCCTCGGTTTCGCGACAACACTCTGGATGCTTTTTCTCGGTCGCATTCTTGATGGCATTTCCGGTGGAAACATCTCGACGGCCCAGGCTTACATCGCAGACATTACGACCAAGGAAGATCGCGCGAAAGGAATGGGGTTGCTGGGTGCTGCTTTTGGTCTCGGCTTTATTTTTGGCCCCGCTATTGGCGGCATCCTGAGTCGCTGGGGCGTTGCCGTTCCTTTTCTGTTTGCCGCGGGTCTGTGTTTTGCAAACGCCCTGCTGCTTTATTTCACTTTGCCTGAGACAGTCACACCGGATCATCCTGCGCGCGCATCGGCAGGGGGTCGCAGCTTCGCGCAATTATGGGAATCGCTCAAGCAGCCGCGCCTTGGTTTCGTGATCACCATCTACTTTCTCTTCGTAGTGGCGTTCTCGATCATGACTACTTCGTTCTCCCTCTACACGATGTTTCGCTTTGGCTATGACGCGCATCACAACGGCTACCTCTTCGCCTATGTCGGTGTAATTGCGGTGGTGATTCAGGGCGTGTTAATCGGAAAGCTGGTTAAGCGATACGGAGAGATGCCGCTGGTTATAGCGGGCGCGCTATTTTTCGCTCTGAGCCTCTTCGCGGTGCCCTTCGTTGGTCCAAATGCCGGGGGACTACTGGCGCTGCTTATCGGGGGCGGCGTCTTTTCGCTGGGAAACTCTTTAGCCACGCCCGCACTCAACAGTCTGGCTTCAAAGAGTGTGGGGCCTGCTCAACAAGGAAGCGTGATGGGTGTGATTCAATCTGCGGCAAGTTTGGCGCGCGCTGTTGGACCTGCGATCGCGGCTATTTTAATCCACAGCCAGAGCGCTCATATGGGTGCTGACGGCGTGCCACATTTTATGAGCGATCAATCGCTGAAAATCACTTTTTGGACCGGCGCCGTGATCATGTTTGTCACTTTCCTGCTGGCTGTTTATTTCAAACGAACGTACGCAACGGATTTTTCCGAAACGGAAGTTGCGCCAGCCTAATCTTTTTTACCCGTGCCTAGTCTTTCCCCCGTGCCTAGTCTTTCCCCCGTGCCTAGTCTTTCTCCCGTGTCTAGTCTTCTCTCCCGTTTAGATAGGGCACTTGTGCCCGCTGGGCGGACAAGTCCGCGTGCTAAACGACGGACAACGGTGGGGTCATGAAGTCAGTATCACCTCGCGGGTGGGTGCGATGCGCATCTATAACGAATGGACCCACCCGCTACCGCGAGGTGGTACTGACTTCATATCCAAAGACCCCCTGGTACTCAAAACAGCTTGCGCACCAGATAAAAAATCAAACTAAGCGCCAGCGAGACCAGCAACATCGAAACGATCGGAACATAGACCCCGTAGTAGGACAGACATTCCTGTCTGTCTCTCGTCTCGCTACGTGCTTCTCAGTCAACGGAAGACAGGCAAGAATGCCTGTCCTACTTAATAAACTGCCCGATTGGGCCATCAACTCTGATGAAGTCTTTCAGCGCCGAGTAAGGAATCATTACGTGTTGCGGGCCAGCAGCGTATGGTCCAACTTGATATGCGTCAAAGTTGATTCCCAGACCCTTTTTTGAAATGGTCCAGCTCTGATAATTCTTCGCGTCTGGTCCAGCGCCTCTCTGAATCCAATCGTCATCAAGCATCGAATCCCCGTTCTTCGATTGCTTTTTTAGATTCTGGATGGAGTAAGACGAGATGGTTTGCAGGTATTTCGCTCCGGGATTGAAGAGGTCCGCGAGCTTAATAGACTTCCCGTTCTTGAGATCGAAGTTAACCGTCTCGGAATAGGAATTCGGATGGGCCGCACCGCGATAATAGGTGCCGACACCAAACTCGAGGCTGATTAAGTCGTCCTGCGCCAGCGTCAGCGTGTAACCGATATTGAGAGAACTTCCCATCGTTTCCGGCAATTGGTCAGCACCGGCATCCTCGCCTTCCTCAGGGACCATCTCTTTTTTGAACTGGCTAACCTTCCCGTTAATCAACCCGCGCACCAACTGATTAAACTTCTCATAATTAGGAGAACCCGAACCGGTTAACTGCGGATATTCAGCTTCGATCTCATATTTGAGCTTCTTATTACTATCCGCGAGGCGGCGGGCGAGTATCTCTACCCCGCCGCTAAACTCGATCGGCTCTTCGTGTATAGAAAAAGCCGTTTGCTTAGTGCTGTTCGGACCCTTCCAATTGCCGGCGATTGAAATCAGGCCTGACTCTTCAGGTTTCCAAAACCCCTGAAACACACCGGTCTGTTTGCCAACGGAGTCAAATTCGGCGAGGACCAAATTTCCATCCTTATCAACCGTGCCGTTAAGATCGATTTTGGTTCCGACCTTCTGGTAAAAATAAGAACCGGTCAGCCGCTCGCCTTCACGCACGAGTTTCATCTGTAAACCAAGGGTGCTGCCTATCGAGCCTTTAAAGTATTTTGTTTGGCCCTGAGGGGTGATACCACCTTGCGCAACTTGAGACTGCGTTGAAGGGCTGTTGTTCGTGGTCGTCTGTTCACCCGGCGCAGTCGCTTTCCTGCAGGCCGTGAGACCGGCGACGAAGATCAAGATGAGTGCGTGTAATTTGCTTGATTTCATTCCTTCTTAACCCGGGCTTCGTGGGAGGATACTGATGCAGTCTAATTCAGTTGACCGATACAGAACCCAGCGCGAACTGCACCTGTGCTCCAACGTAGCAGGGACCCACGGCTATAAAACCTCTTGTCCCTACGAGACGGACGGAACATTCCTAACGGATCTCACCAATCCGCTCCTCGCGATCTCTTCGCGGATATCCTCAAACGTTAGTTCACAAAGCCTGCCGCCGGTGAAAAGTTCATTGTTCGTCACGTCGGCGATCGCAAAGGGCGGCTTCGTAAAACTATCCAACTCTTCGTCCGTTTCAAAACCTACTTCCGCCAGCACCAGTCCAAAAAGATTACCCAGAAACATGTCGACCGAAAACTTCCTGCCCTCGTATTGAAAGTGGTAACGGTTTTTTCGTATTTCATTCGCCTCAAACATTGAGAGCGTTTCGGCTTCTAACGCATTGAGATAGGTGTTGGTAATGATGGTGCGAGAAAAGTCCTGTGGGTCAGGCGCAAACTTCTGCGTAAACTTCACTGTCCATTTATTTGTTCTGGGTTCACGGACCTTACGAATTCTGAGGCGCGTCCCCGTGATGTAGTTGTCAGTAATCTGCACATGAGGATCAGCACGCGACAACCCTTCAGGGAGATCCTGCAAGAGGTAACGACGCTCGCGCTCCATCCGCGCATATTTGCTTTCAGCGGGGACCACTGTGTTCTGGTCGGTTAGTTTTGCAACACCCATGTTTGGTTTCGTCTCGCCGCTTCTGAAACCTAAGTGAAACACAGAGCGCCGCTTCGTTCAATCGAATAAACGATATACGATCCACGAATCACACGAAGTAACACTAACGACATTTCGTGTTCGTTCGTGTGTTTAGTGGATTCGTTTACCTTCGGCCTTTGGTCAAACACAAAAAGTAAGAGGCGGGCCATGGCCCGCCTCTTAGCGTTGCTCTAAGGGACTCGATCCTACCGGTTCGGACTCGCCATCGTTGCCGGCATCCCAGGCATTGGCATTGGTAGCTTGCCATCGGCATGACGCGTGAGTGCCAGAAAATCAGAATCTCTGCGCAGTGACTCAAACACCACGTCGACGCGCGCTTCCATCATTTCCTTCTCACGGACTGCGTGGTATCGCTCGAATTGATAGAAGTGCCGT